>NZ_JBJMQP010000096.1:0-101809 GCF_045802625.1 Hyalangium sp.
CGCCGTCTGCGTCATCCCGTCCGTGGTCAGCAACATCATGGGGGTGCGCTTCCAGTTCGGTGGCACCGCGCTCCTCATCGTCGTGGGCGTGGCGCTGGACACGGTGCAGCAGATCGAAGGCCACCTCATCAGCCGCAACTACGAGGGCTTCGCCGGGCCTCGCGGTCCGCGCATCCGCGGCCGGGTCCGGGTGGCGGCCTAGCCAGTAGGTTTTACCAGGGCGCCTCTCTCCGGATGGCCGGGGAGGGGCGCCTTGTCGTTCAGGGGTAGTCAGACGTGCACGGGGAGCGAGTTCGAGGGTTGGCGCTGCGGGCTTCCCGTGCGTTCCTTCGGAGGAGCTGAGAGGAGCACATGAACCTGATCCTGTTGGGCCCGCCAAACGCGGGGAAGGGCACCCAGGCGAAGAACCTGTTCCGGGACTATCAGATCCCGCAGATCTCCACTGGGGACATCCTCCGCAAGGCCGTGAAGGAGGGGACGGAGCTGGGCAAGATCGCCGGGCCGCTGATGGCCTCCGGCGCCTACGTCCCCGACGACATCGTCATCGGCATCGTCGAGGAGCGCCTCAAGCAGCCGGACTGCGCCAACGGCTTCGTGCTGGATGGCTTCCCTCGCACCACCCCCCAGGCCGATGCGCTGGAGCGGATGCTGGCGAAGAACGGCAAGAAGATCGACGCCGTCGTCTCGCTCGAGGTGCCGCACGCCAAGCTCATCGAGCGCGGCTCGGGGCGGCGCTCGTGCCCGGTGGACGGCAGCGTTTACCACGTCTACCAGAACCCCCCGAAGCGGGCGGGGTACTGCGACAAGTGCGGCGCGGGGCTCGTCCAGCGCGAGGATGACCACCCCGAGGTCATCGAGAAGCGGCTCCAGAAGTATGACGCGGAGACGTCGCCCCTGAAGGCCTACTACGCCAAGAAGGGCCTGCTGAAGAGCATCGACGGCGTGGGCACTCCGGACGGCATCTACGCCGAGATCCGGGCGGCCATCGGAAAGGCCTGAGTGGAGAGCGGGCGGGCAATGAGGGGCCGCGCTGGGAGTGGCGCCCCCTGGCCTGCGGGTTCTTCCTCGAACACGCCTGTGTAGAAGCCCATGAGCTCCGTCGAGATCAAAAGCCCGGACGAGATCGCCCTCATGCGAGAGGCCGGCCGGATCGTGTGTGAGATCCTCGACGAGCTCGAGAAGGCCGTGGCCCCCGGCGTCACCACGTGGGAGCTGGACGCCCTGGCCGAGAAGCTCATCTACGAGAAGGGGGCCAAGCCGGCGTTCAAGGGCTACCTCGGCTTCCCGTGCTGCCTGTGTGCGTCCATCAATGATGAAGTCGTACATGGTATCCCCTCGAAGAAGCGGAAGCTGGTCGAGGGCGACCTGATGAAGCTCGACTTTGGGGTGGTGTACCGGGGCTTCTTTGGGGACTCGGCGCGCACGGTGCCGGTGGGGAAGGTGGGCCAGGAGGCCCAGGCCCTGATTGACGCGACCCGGGAGTCGCTCCAGAAGGGCATCGCCGCCTCGGTGGCGGGCAACCGGATTGGGGACATTGGCCACGCGGTGCAGAGCTACGTGGAGGCCCGCGGCTACTCGGTGGCCGAGGGCTTCACCGGCCACGGGATTGGCCGCAAGCTCCACGAGCAGCCCGATGTGCCCAACGTCGGCGAGCCCGGCTCCGGCATGAAGCTGCGCCCCGGCATGGTGCTGGCCATTGAACCCATGGTGAACATGGGGACCTCTGAGGTAGCGCTACTGGAGGACGACTGGACGGCGGTGACGCTCGATCACAAGCTTTCCGCGCACTTCGAGCATACGGTGCTGATCACCGCCCATGGCCCCGAGGTGCTCACGCGCAGGTCCTGATAGGGCCTGACGCGGAGTGAAATACGTTGTTATCATGCGGGGTTGATAGAAGTTCGGAGTAAGCGCGACACGGTACTTGCCACTTCGGGACCAAAGTGCTATCCCGCCGCGCTTCCAAGAGTTCTGTGGTCCGGAAGAGGGTTTTCGATTGCCGAAGGATGATTCGATCGAAGTTGAGGGGACCGTGATGGAGCCCCTGCCCAACGCGATGTTCCGTGTGGTGCTGGACAATGGCCACAAGGTGCTCGCGCACATCTCCGGCAAGATGCGGATGCACTTCATCCGCATTCTTCCGGGGGACAAGGTCAAGGTCGAGCTGTCGCCCTATGATTTGACCCGTGGACGGATCACGTATCGGGCGAAGTAGTCGGGTTGCCCTCGCGCCAGGCGGGGGAGCCCTAGCAGGCTTTTCTATTCACGAAGGAAGGAAGTAGCGCCATGAAGGTGCGGGCGTCCGTCAAGAAGATCTGCGACAAGTGCAAGGTTATCCGCCGTAAGGGCATCGTGCGCGTGATCTGCGCCTCCAACCCTCGGCACAAGCAGCGCCAGGGCTAACGGCCACCCCGTTGGCTCCAGACCAACTCAACTAGAAGGAACGAACGATGGCTCGTATCGCCGGTGTCGATCTCCCGCCTGCCAAGCGCGCGGTGATCTCGCTTCAGTACATCTACGGGATCGGTAACAAGACCGCCCATGACATCTGCGCCCACGCGGGGATCGAACTCGCCACGCGGACCAAGGACCTGACCGATGAGCAGGCCCGCAAGATCCGCGAGTACATCGAGGCGAACCTCAAGGTCGAAGGCGATCTGCGGCGCGAAGTGACGATGAACATCAAGCGCCTGATGGACCTGGGCTGCTACCGGGGCCTGCGTCACCGCAAGGGCCTGCCCGTCCGCGGCCAGCGCACCCACACCAACGCCCGCACCCGCAAGGGCCCCAAGCGCGGCATTGTGCGCGCCAAGCCGGCTGCTCCGGCGGGCCGCTAACCCGTTCCCCCACCTGCGCCGGTCCTTCACTGTGCCGGCGTCGATTACCTACTTCTGAGGAGCACCGACTCTCATGGCTGAAGAAGTCAACACCCCCGCCGCCGCTCCGGCCGCCCCCGAGGCTGGTGGTGAGACCGCCGCGGCGAAGAAGGCCAAGCGCAAGGGCAAGAAGAACATCCTCAACGGCGTGGTCCACATCCAGTCCACGTTCAACAACACCATCATCACGATCACGGACGTGTCCGGGAACGTGATCTCCTGGTCCTCCGCTGGCGCCCGTGGCTTCAAGGGCAGCCGCAAGTCGACGCCGTTCGCCGCGCAGGTTGCCGCCGGTGACGCCGCCGCCAAGGCCATGGAGCACGGGCTGAAGAACGTGACGGTGCTGGTGAAGGGCCCCGGCGCTGGCCGTGAGTCCGCGCTGCGCGCCCTGGCCGCCGCGGGCCTGAAGATCAACCTCATCCGCGACGTGACGCCCATCCCGCACAACGGCTGCCGTCAGCCCAAGCGCCGCCGCGTCTAATCCTCCCCCGGGCCGCTCCGCAAGGCGCGGCCCCAGACCACCTCTCGAAGGAGAAGTCCTTGGCTCGTTACACCGCCAGCGCCTGCCGCATCTGCCGGCGCGAGAACCTGAAGATGTACCTGAAGGGCGACCGCTGCTACACGGACAAGTGTGCCATCGAGCGCCGCCCCTATCCCCCCGGTCAGCACGGCCAGGGCCGCGTGAAGTTCTCCGGCTACGGCGTGCAGCTGCGCGAGAAGCAGAAGGTCAAGCGCATGTACGGCCTGCTCGAGAGCCAGTTCCGCGGGTACTACCACCGCGCGTCCGCGGCCAAGGGCAAGACGGGTGAGAACCTGCTGCAGCAGCTCGAGCTCCGCCTGGACAACGTGGTGTTCCGCATGGGCTTCGCGGACACGCGCGCCGAGGCTCGCCAGCTGGTGCGCCATGGCCACTTCACGGTGAACGGCAAGCGGGTGAACATCCCGTCGTTCGGCGTGAAGCCGGGCAGCTCCGTCGAGGTGGCGGAGAAGAGCCGCAAGGTGCTCCGCATCTCCGAGGCGCTGGAGACGGTGGACCGCCGCGGCGTGCCGCAGTGGATCGACCTGGACAAGAAGGGCTTCAAGGGCACGGTGAAGACCGCCCCGAACCGTGAAGACCTGACCATGCCGATCCAGGAGCAGCTCATCGTCGAGCTCTACTCCAAGTAAGGCGTGAGGCCCCTCGTGGGCCTGATGGCTTGCTTCAGGCGCCCTGGCGGCCACCGCCGGGGCGTCGTGCTTCTTTCTGGCCGGCATGTCCGGCCCTGGCTATTTGTCGTACCCCCGCGTGTCCATCCTCCTGCCACCCTGGCGGGTAAGTCGGTGGTGGCGCACGCTCCGAGGAGCAACACCATGGCTGATACGTTCATCGCGAAGAACTGGCGCGACCTCATCAAGCCTCGCCGGCTGGAAGTCGATCAGGACTCGCTCACCACCACTTACGGCAAGTTCGTCGCCGAGCCGCTCGAGCGCGGCTTTGGCACCACGCTGGGCAACTCGCTGCGCCGCGTGCTGCTGTCCTCGCTGCAGGGCTCGGCCATCACCTCGGTGAAGATCGAGGGCGTGGACCACGAGTTCACCACCATCCCCGAGGTGGCCGAGGACGTCACGGACATCGTGCTCAACCTGAAGGAAGTCCTCCTTCGGATGCACACGAACGAGACGAAGACCCTGCGCATCGAGGCGGAGGGCCCCAAGGAGATCAAGGCCGGTGACATCATCGCCGACCAGGATGTGGAGATCCTCAACCCCGGCCACCACATCTGCACGGTGTCCGAGGGCGGCAAGGTGCGCATGGAGCTGTCGTGCCGCCGCGGCCGTGGCTACGTGGCCGCCACCGTCAACAAGGTGGCTGGCGCGCCCATCGGCACCATCCCCATCGACTCGCTGTTCTCGCCCATCCGCAAGGTGAACTACCAGGTCACCAACGCCCGCGTCGGCCAGGTCACTGACTTCGACAAGCTGGCGCTGGAGGTCTGGACGGACGGCTCCGTGACTCCGCAGGACGCGGTGGCGTACGCGGCGAAGATCATCAAGGAGCAGCTCACGGTCTTCGTGAACTTCGACGAGACCGAGGAGCCCGTGGTCGCGGAGGCCCCGAAGGAGGAGGCCAAGCTCAACGAGAACCTCTTCCGCTCGGTGGATGAGCTGGAGCTCTCGGTGCGCTCGGCCAACTGCCTGCAGCAGGCCAACATCAAGACCATCGGCGATCTGGTGCAGCGCACCGAGGCCGAGATGCTCAAGACGAAGAACTTCGGCCGCAAGTCTCTGAAGGAGATCAAGGAGATCCTCGCGGAGATGGGCCTGTCGCTCGGCATGAAGCTGGAGAACTGGCCCCCGAAGCAGGCTCCGGTGGCGGCTCCGGCCGCTCCCGCCGCCAGCGCGGCGCCCAAGGCCTAGGCCTTCCCGTAGTGCCTCGATCCGCGCCGTGACACGGCCTCACGCGGCGCGGGCAGAGGGGGCCCCCAAAAAGGGCCCATTGGCAATGGCGAGCCTCGTGTCAGGCCCGCTCTTCCCACCCGGTACCTGATACGGCCGGAGTGGTGGAGCCCGAAAGGCTCCGGAGTCGCGGACATGCGTCACAAGATTGGACAGAGGAAGCTCCACCGCACCACGAGCCACCGGCTCGCGATGCTCAACAACATGGTCACCTCGCTGCTGGAGCACGAGGCCATCCGCACCACCGTCCCCAAGGCCAAGGAGGCCCGGAAGATGGCGGAGCGGATCATCACCCTCGGCAAGCGCGGCGGTCTGGCCAATGTCCGGCTCGCGGCTCGCATCGTGAAGGACAAGAACGTCCTCCAGAAGGTGTTCAGCCAGTACAAGGACCGCTACGCCACCCGCAACGGTGGCTACACCCGGATCATCAAGCTCGGCTTCCGCCGTGGTGACGCGGCCGAGATGGCCCTGCTGGAGCTGGTGGATCGCCCGGCGAAGGCCGCGGCCGCCGAGGGTGGCGAGGCCGAGGAGAAGAGCGAGTAGTCCGCGCTCTGAAGTGAAGTGCTCACGGAGCGTCCTTCCCAGCCGGGGAGGGCGCTCTCGTGCTTTGGGGGCCTGGAGCGCTACTCCAGCGGCTGGCCGTCCTTCACCAACTCCGCGTTGCCGTGCTTGGTGCGCATCTCCGCGCTGGTGAAGCGCTGATCGGCGGGCATGGACCCTTTGGAGCTCAGCAGGCTCTTGGGCGTGAGGGTGAAGATGCTGCCGGCGTCGATCTTCTCCACCGTCGCGCGGTACGAGCCATTCACCACGAAGACGACGTCCTCCCAGGGATCGTTGGTGGTGTTGGTGACGGTCAGGCTGGGCGCGGCCTTGGGGCGATCCGCGTTGGGCAGCACCGTGACGCGCGCGCCGAGATCCGCTGTCTTCACGCCCCGGCCCGGGCACGCGATGATGATGCTCACCAGGGAGATGAAGATCCAACCGCCGACGATCCCCGCCTTGGCCTTGACGAACCAGTCCGAGCCGCGGAAGTCCTGGGCCAGCTCCTTGACGATGGAGAGGGCGTTGAGGAACTGGTTGGAGGCCTCGGAGGCGAGGCGCTTGCTCACCTTGCCGTCGGGCTTCTTCTCGACCGGGGCCGCGCGCGCGGCGCTGATCGCCCGCATGCCGCCTGGGTTCGTCACCGTGCGGGGGATGCCGGGGCTGGAGACCGTGCGCGGAGGAGCCCCGGAGGACTCGGGGCCCTCCGTCGGCGGAGCGCTCTGTTCAGGCACCTTGCGACCTTCGCTCATCGGACACCGAGTGTAGAGGCGAGGAGCGCCCGGTGGCTACTCCTGAGCCTTGATCTGTTGCAGCGCCCGCGAGGCCAGGGCGTTGTCCGGCTGCTCCTCCAGGACCTTGAGGAGCCACTTCTCCGCCTCCTGGCGCGACGCCTTGCGCTCCTCCGGCTTGCGGGCCTTCAGCGTCTCCTCGGTGAAGAGCAGCCCCAGGCGCAGGGCGAACTCCATGTTCTCCGGGTCTTTTTCGACCACACGCCGCAGCTCGCGCTCGGCCGCCGGGAAGTCACCCTCCAACTGGTACACCATGGCCAGCTTGCCCCGAGGCGGGGCCGCCTCCGGCTGCAGCGAGGTGAGGACGCGGAAGGCCTCGCGGGCGGCGGGGATGTCCCGTCGATCCAGGCTCAGGTCTCCGAGCCGGGACCAGGCGTCGTCCAGCAGCGGGTTGAAGGCCACGGCCTTGGTGAAGGCCTCGCGGGCCGCGTCCGCGCGCTGGCGCGAGAGGTACAGCTCGCCCAGATAGAACTGGTTCTTGCCGTCCCGGGGCGCCAGCTCGATGGCCTGCTTGAACTCGTCCACGGCCCGGCCCGCGTCATCCAGCCGCTCGTAGGCCAGCCCCAGCAGCGCGTGCACCACGGCCAGGTCCGGGTAGTCGTGGAGGATCTCCTCGAAGGCGAGGATGGCCTGCTGCGGAACATCCATCTCCTGGAGGAAGCGCATGCCCTCCTCGAGCTTGCCCTGGGCCGCCTTCGGGAAGCCGGCGAACGGGTCGGCGATCTGGTTCATCAGCGCCCGGGCCGTCGTGACTTCAGCGGGAGTGGGAGAGGCTCGGACGACGGCGCTCAGCGCGGCCACGGCGCCCGCGCTGTCCCCGGTGCGGTGCAGCGCCTTGGCCAGCGGGAGCCGGATGGCGGCGCGATCCGGAGTCAGCTCGGCGGCGCGGCGCAGCGGGCCCAGCGCGGCGGCGTACTGCTCGGACTCCAGGTAGGCGATGCCGAGGCGGTAGTGGAACTCGGCCTCGCTGGGGGCCATGGCGATGGCGCGCTCGAAGGCGGCCACCGCGGGCGCTCCGGCGTCCGAGGACCGGGAGAAGTAGGCCAGCCCGAGCATGTAGTGGTTCACCGCTCGCTCGGACTGGGCGTTGCGGCGCTGGAGCTCCGCGATCCACGCATCCGTGTGGCCCGCCTTCACCTGGGCCTCGGTGAGCGCCCGGGCGATGTCGAGATCCTCCGGGCTCTTCGCGTGCAGCTCCTGCAGCAACGGCAGGGCTTTGGCGGGCTGGTTCTCTTCCAGATAGACGTGGGCCTGCTCGCGAGGGCTGAGCACTCGCTCCATCGAGGAGCCATGGCTGCAGCCGGTGAGGAGGCTCCAGCCGAGCACGGCGGCCAGGGCTTGCCGGCGGAGCAGGGAGACGCGGAGGGTCGGGAGCTTCACGTTCAAGGTCAGGAGGACTTCCGGGCGGGAGGGGACGGTTGGCCGATGCCTTCGTAACCCGCGGCGGCGACGGCGTCTTCAACGTCTCCGCCCAGGCCGCCGAGCTCCACGTTCTGCTGGATGATCTGCGCGCGGATGGCGCGAGCGAGCCCCTCGCGGTCATTCGCGGCGAAGCCCGAGGTGTCGATGGGCTTGCCGATCTTCACGTGCACGGGGCCGGGGACGATGTTCCAGGAGTTCTTGGGCATGATCTTCCGAGTGCCCTCGATGGTGACGGGGCAGATGGGCACGCGGGCCTCGAGGGCCAGCGCGAACGGCCCCTTCTTGAAGGGGAGGATGCGCCCGTCCGGCGAGCGGGTGCCCTCCGGGTAGAGGAAGATGCTGGTGCCGCCGCGGATCTTCCGCCCCGCCGCCTGCAGCGAGCTGATGGCCTTCTGCCGGTTGGAGCGGTTGACGAAGATGTGCCCGGCGATCCAGAGGTACCAGCCGATGAACGGCACCCACTTGAGCTGGCTCTTGGCCACGTAGCGGAAGTTGGCCGGCACGGCGACGAAGAGCGCGGGGATGTCCAGGGTGGACTGGTGGTTGGCCACGTAGATGGTGGGCCGCTTCGGGTCCACGTGCTCCAGGCCCTCCACCACCATCTGGGCGCCGCCGGCCCACAGCAGCACGGGCGACCACAGGTGACGGCAGATCCACAGCGTGGAGTCCCCGCCGAGCACGAGTGAAGTCAGGATGGTGAACGGGAAGAGGACCGCGGTCCACGCCCCCGCTATGAACATGCAGAAGAGCTTACGTCCCATGGGAGATCTTGAAGTGAGAGCCTGCCATACCCGGAGCGTGCGCGTGGGCTCGTTGATCGAGGTGCGCTCACGAAGCCTCCTTGGCGCCCCGGAGGGCTCCCGGGCGAGCAGAGGCATTCGGCGGGTTCTAGCATGGGTGGCCCCCGCCTTTGGTGCTGGTATGCGCCGCCCGGTGGGGCTACAAGCAGGGGTGGCGTGGCCAGGAAAAAGTTCATCGCCGTCGCGGGTAACATCGGCGCCGGCAAGACAGAGCTCACTTCGTTCCTCTGCCGCAAGTACGGGCTGACGCCGTACTTCGAGCCGAATGATCAGAACCCCTACCTGGCCGACTTCTACAAGGACATGAAGAAGTGGGCCTTCCGCTCACAGATCTTCTTCCTGACCCACAAGTTCCGGCTGCACCGGGAGATGGAGCGCCAGGCCGGCACGGTGCTGCAGGACCGCACCATCTACGAGGACGCGGAGATCTTCGCCAAGAACCTGCACCGCCAGCGCTTCATCGACCGGCGGGACTGGCAGATGTACCGGGAGCTGTACGAGACGATCTCGCAGGTGCTGACCCCACCGGACCTGATGATCTACCTGCGCTGCCCGGTGCAGACGCTCAAGGAGCGCATCCGCCTGCGCGGCCGCTCCATGGAGAAGGACATCCCCACGCTCTACCTCAAGCGCCTCAACGCCCTGTATGAGGAATGGTTCAGTAACTACAAGATGTCCCCTGTGCTGGTTCTCCCGACGGACAAGCTGGACTACCTGACCAACCTGGTGGATCGCGTGGATCTGTTCCGCCAGATCGAGAAGCACCTGTGAACGAGGTCTACGTCCTCGCCATCGAGTCGTCCGCTCCGGTGCCGCTGGCCGAGCTGCGCCAGACGTTCGAGACGGATGACGTGCGCTTCTCCCCGCTCGAGCCGGGGGAGGGGTTCGCCGTCCACGCGGAGGGGACGCGGGTGGAGGTGCGCTTCGGCATCGACGGGCCTTCCGCGTCCTGGGAGCCGCGCCTGCTGACGGGGAGCGAGGAGGCTCAGCAGGCCTTCCGGTCCGCCAAGGGGTTCTATCGCCTCTCCGTGGAGCCGGGCTCGGGGCCGCAGCCCACCGTGCCCGTGTTCGAGGCGCTGTGGTGCGCGCGCACGCTGATGGAGCACACCCAGGGGGTGCTGCTGGATCTCACCGCGTACAAGCTGCACGACGTGGCGGACGTGGTGGAGATCACCGAGCTGGACTTCGACATCCGCGATCACGTGAACCTGCACGCGGTGGCGGCCATCGAGGGTGACACGCCGCTGTGGGTGCACTCGCACGGGATGGAGAAGTTCGGCACGCGAGACCTGGAGATCTTCCACCTGGGCGAGGAGGATCTGCTGGCCGCGGAGATGTTCCTCCACGAGCTGTGCACGGACATGGCCTTCGGGCAGGGGCCGGAGCTGCGCAAGGAGGTCCACACCAGCGAGGGCCAGTCCTTCATGCTGGTGCCCTCCGAGGAGGCGCGGGTGAACCTGCTCGGCGTGCCGCTGGACACCTTCGAGGGCCACGAGTCCCTGTTCCTCAGCGTGGTGTCGCCGCTGGGGCGGCACAACACCGCGGAGCTGCTGCGCCCCTACCGCGAGCGCTTCGTCCCCGAGCCCGAGGAGCGCACCGAGTCGCTGCGGTTCGAGTCCCAGGCGCTGCTGCCCGCCTTCAAGGCGCGCTTTCAGCGCAAGGGGTTGATGGAGCCGCTCACCTTCCTGGTGCGCGCCCCCTTCGAGACGCACCCCGAGGGCCAGGAGGTGGAGGAGAACCTCTGGCTGGAGGTGGTGGGCTGGGAGGAGGGCACCGTGGTGGGCAAGCTGGTGGATGGCGCCGTCCACACCACGGAGTGGCGCAAGGGAGCCCACGTCGAGGTGGACGAGGAGCACATCAACGCGCTGGCCATCAGCCGCGAGGGGCGCACGCTGGATGAAGAGGAGATGCGCGCCCTGCTGATCGCCGAACGGCCCATGTAGGCTGCGCGCCCCATGCCCGCCCTGTTGCTGCTCACCGGCCCTTCCGCCGGCCGCCGGTTCGAGGTGGTCTCGGAGGTGACGATCGGCCGCAGCCCCTCGTGCGAGCTCCAGATCGACGACGACAAGGTGTCGCGGCGGCACGCGCGGATCTTCCTGCGCGAGGGCCAGGTGTGGCTGAGCGATCTGGGCTCGATCAACGGCACGCTCGTCAACGGCCGGCGGGTGAAGGGCGAGGCTCGTCTGCTGCCGGGCGATCGCTTCCAGGTGGGGGAGACCACCGCCACCTACGAGCCGCTCCCCGAGCCAGTCCTCGCGGAGACGCAGCCGCTGGACGCCAGCCATGTGCCCATCGCGGAGGTGCTGCCCCACGTGGGGCCCGAGGCGGGGCTGTTCTCGGCGGCGGTGGCGCTGCTGGGGGCTACCAGTGAGGCCATGGTGCTGCGGCGGCTGGTGGTAGAGGCCCTTCACGCGCTCAACGCGGACCGGGCCGCGGCGCTGCTCGGCGGGCCGGAGGAGCTGCTCACCGCGGCGGTGTCCGGCGCGGCCTCCGTGGAGGTTCCCCGCTTCATGTCGAGCCTGGCGCTGGAGATGAAGGAGGTGGCCTCCACGGGCACCGCGCTGTGCGCTCCGCTGGTGGCCTCGGGGGGAATGCCCTTTGGGGTGCTGTATGCGGAGTGCAACGAGCCGCGGTTCTCCGCGCTGGAGGTTCAGCAGGTGGCGGCGCTCGGGCGTATGGGCGGGGAGGCGTATACGGCCCTGCGCTCGCGTGCGCGGGAGGAGCAGGCCCAGGTGGAGGTGGTGGGCACCTCCCGGCCGTTCCGCCGCATGGTGGAGCAGGCCCGGCGCGCGGCGGCCAGCACGGCGCCCGTGGTCATCTCCGGAGAGCCCGGGACGGGGAAGAGCCTGCTGGCCCGGTACATCCACCTGCACTCCCCGCGAGGGCTCGGGCCGCTGGTGGCGGTGGACTGCCGGCAGCCGGCCGTGGAGGAGCAGCTCTTCGGTGGAGCCAGTGCTCCTGGGCTGCCGCCGCGCTCTTCGGCGCTCCTGCGCGCGGATGGGGGCACGTTGCTGCTCCAGCATGTGGAGGGGCTCTCGGGCGCTGTCGTCGAGCGGCTCACGCGGCTGCTCACGAGCAAGGTGGCTCCGGCGAGGCAGGGCGGTGAGGAGCCCGTGGATCTGCGCCTCATCGCAACGGCGAGCGCGCCCGCTCAGCTCCTGGCGGCCCAGGGGGCGATGGACATGACCCTGGCGATGGCGCTGTCCGGGCTGGAGATCGAAGCGCCTCCACTGCGCGAGCGCCGGGCCGACGTGCTCGCGCTCTTCGAGCACTTCTCCCAGCGGAGCGCGGGAGAGACCCGAAAGCCTGCGCCTGTGCTGAGCCCGGGGGCCCGGCGCCTGCTGGCGGACTACACCTGGCCGCAGAACGTCCGCGAGCTGAAGCTGGTGAGCGAGCGGCTCGCGCGCGTGTACGCGGGCGGCGAGGTGTACGCGCTGCGGCTGCCCCCGGAGATCCAGGAGGGCGGGGTGGTGTCTGAGCCGAGCAGCTTGCCGCGGCTTGTGGAGCGCCTGGAGCGGGAGGCGATCATCGAGGCACTCCAGGCCGCGGGCGGGAGGAAGAGCCGCGCGGCGGAGCGGCTGGGCATCAGCCGCCCCACGCTGGACAAGAAGATCGAGGAGTACGCCATCCGTGTGGAGCGCTCGCGGCGGAGCTGAAAGCCGCGGCTTCCACTCCCGCCACGGCCGGCTCCTCAGAGGGACTTGAGGAACTCGATCAGCTCCCACTTCTGGTCTTCACTCAACTCCCGAGTGCCGTACGCATGGCCCGCGTTCGAGTTGCCTGGGAGGGTGGTGTCGAACCGGAAGCCTCCGTCCCAGGGCTGAGTGTCGAAGCCCACGTTCTTGGGATCGAAGTCCCGGCTACCGACGTAGAACTGCTTGACCCGCTGCTCCGGAGGGACCAGCACCTGCCAGAGGTTCGGTACCGAGCCGTTGTGGAGATAGGGCGCCGTGGCCCAGATCCCATTGAGCGGCCGAGTCTTGTACACATTCAAGTCCTTGCCGTGCGATCTGGGCACCTTGAGGAACTCGCCGATCGCCGCCGTCGTCGACTCAATGGGCTGAGAGAGGATGGAGCCCACCACGGCGTGCAGAAGGATGTCCCAGCCGCCCGCCGTGGGGCCGAACGGCTCCCCGACGAGGACGTATTCCCTGGCGCCCTCGAGCGGGCCCGTCTTCGCCACGCGGGTCGAGAAGTTGGTGGCCATCTTTGGATCCGTCCCCACCTCCGCGAGTGGCGTCAGGACCGCGGAGACTCGCCGGGCCGGGCTGGTCCGGTCGATGAACGCGTGGCACCTCACGCAATACTTCTCATAGTGTGCCTTGCCCCTGGCGGCCTTGAGGGGATCAATGGCTGGCAGGACTTCCGTGGGCCACTGGGGGGACCAGAGCTTCTCCAGCGACTTCTCCAGCTTGCCAATGTTCTCGAAGTCGATGGAGTTCTCATATCCAGGCATGAGCCCGGACGGGGAGAGCGTGACCGACGCGAAGACTCCCAGCAGCTCGCCGGTGTTGCGGAGCAGCGGCCCCGGCGGAGTGTTCGAGGCCGAGCCGTTCCACTGCACCACGTCGTGCTGGGGAGTATCCCAGAGGAACGGGTAGGAGACCGGGGCGTCCGCGTTGGTCCGGTTCTCGGGAATGCCAAGGTCGTGAGCCAACACCATGTTCAGGATGTCCCCGAAGGCATCCAGCCGGGCGTAGCCGTACGCCACCGGAGAGGCATTGAGGTGCCGGCGAGCTTCCAACTGCGCGGTCGTCTCGAACAGGGCCTGGCGCAGCTCATTGGCACTGTCCAGGTCATAGGCGTCGCGGAGGATGGCCCGCGCGAAGCGCTCGAACTTCGCGGCATCCTTGCTGGTGGCGGCCAGCGCGGCGGCCAGCTCGTCGAAGAAGGTCGTGAAGTCCGCGAGCGTGGGGGCCCCGTCAATGCGGAGCCCCACCCCGTTGAAGTTGACCTGGCCGGTATGGCACGCGGCGCAGGTCAGCCCGATCCAGCTCTGGCCATGCTTGTCGACGTCCTTCACGAAGCCCACGGGCAGACCGTCCGGGTTCAACGGGCTCGGGTCGGCCGTGAGGTACCGGAAGCGCTCGAAGTTCGCGGTAGAGCGGAACAGGTGGGTGTTCGAGGCCTGCTCCAGGTTCAGGAACCACTCGTAGGGGAGGATCTGGGAGCCCTGGGTGGTGAACCAGAACCACTCTCGCTCCGCCTTGTTCCAGCCCTGGCTCAGGTTGACCACTTTGATAGGGCCCCCCCGGGGCGCCTCATCCTTGGAGACGGAGTGGGAGGTGGCACAGCTCTCGAGAACCAGCATGAGGCACGCCATGGCGGCGGCCCTGGGCAAACATGTCTTCATGAACAATCCTTTCCAGACTCCGAAGATCAGACATCCCCCCTCACGGGAGGTCTCGGGGGCTCTTCAAGGACTGCTCACGCCCTCTGTCTGTGAATCCAAGGCTCAGCCGACCCGGTACGAGAGATCGTGGAGGCGCAGCTCGTTCCACAACTGCTGGCACTTCTCCAGGGTCCAGCTCGCCGGGAGCGTGCGCTGCGCGTTCGAGCCACTGAGCAGCTCGCCGTGGAGGCCATGGTAGGCCGTGGTGTCGATGAAATGGACGGTGTAGCCGAGAGGCGTCAGCAACGCTTGCATGTAGCACTCCAGCACGTCCACGGCGTTGCTCGGGATCCAGACCCGATTGACTTCGGTGGGGCCGGTGTGCAGCTCGCCATGCTCGGAGAACTTCTGCGCGTTGTTCTCATGTTTGTGCAGCTCTTCCGGAGAGCAGCCGTGCTCCTGGGCGAGCTGGTTCACCTGGGTGCCTTTCCGGGCCCAGGTCCAGTAACCCACCCACTCCTTTGTCTCGATCTTCATCTGTTGGATGCCGGAGTCGCCCAGCTCTTGCAGCTGCTTCATGAGCTCGCTCTTCAGCTTCTCCTCCACCAAGGCCTCCTTCTTGCCCCAGGCTCCGTCCGCCTGATCGCCGGGCCAGGGCGGCTGGAGGCCCAGCTCCTCCAGGAGCTTCGACGCCCGGTGACGCTCCACGCGGGGCCCGAAGGGCTTCGGCACCAGGGCGTGGCCGTTGATGACTTGCAGGTTGACCAGGCCGGCCGTATGGGCGGTGCCCTGTCCGGGAACAGAGGTGTCGAACGCCACGGGGATCGGGATGAAGCTCTCGTCATCCAGCGCGAGCCCGGCCTTCAGCCGCTCCCGGAGATGAGCGAACTTCTCGCGCTGCAGCGTGGTGTTTGTCTCGCGGAACGTCCCCACCGAGAGCGAGGGGTAGCGAGCCGTGAGCTGATTCTGCTCCTTTGGCTCGAGGAGCTCATAGAGCCGGATCATCAGTCCGGGATCCGCGATGAGCACTCGGGAGGAGCCCTCTTCGGGCTGGAGGAAGGCCACCAGCTCACTGACGTGCCCGACGGCAAGCCAGGAGGTGTCGATCGGGAGCAGGGGCTGGAGCCGCTGCGACGTCAACCACTGGCGCAGCCGCGGTTCCATGCGGCCCTGCTCGCTGTCCCCGACGACCAGCTTGCCGAGCGGCGCGGGCGGGTGCTCGGTGACGGCGGGACCGGACTCGTCTGCCGCGAGCGGCGCGGTCTTGCTCGGCACGGGGGGGCTGACGAGTACGTTGCCCCCATAGCTCTGGTGGGACTCTCTGGCTCCCTTCTCGGCGAAGAAGACGTCGTTGCAGACGGGCAGCAGGCCCGGCAGCGTGGACAGGACAAGCTCGCTGAGCGAGCCCTTGGGCAGCCTCGGGAAGTGCAGGGCCACGGCCGTCTGGGTATGCTTGTCGAAGTCGCAGCAATAGCCTGCTTGGAACTGATCCTGGACCCGCGCGTTGTCTTTGAAGCCATCCTTGAGCGTGTTGAAGAGATACAGTCCATGAGCGCCGTTGCCGTGCACGAGCGCGCTGGTGCCGTGCGCGAGCGCCTGAGACGCATCAGCGGGGGACTGCAGGGATTCAGGCCAGATTTGATGGCAGGCCAGCGAGAGATCGTAGACGAACGGGTGATTCTCAGCAGGATCGTAGTACGCGAAGAGCCTCTCGCAGTGGGCCCAGCCGGGGAGGGCGAGCCAGGGGCCCAGGAGCGTGCTGCCCCACGCGGTGGGCAGGAAGCCGGCGAAGGCCTCTCCTTGGAGACTGCCCGGCTGGAGCTTCAGGGTGCCGCGCGTCGCGTCGCTCAACACGAGGTTGGCAGGAGTGAGATCCGTGGCGTGGATGGGCTCCTGGCCGCTGGTGAGCCTCTGCTCGATGACGGTGTGGTGCACCTTGAAGAGAAACTTCGGGTCCAGGCCGCAGGCGCTCTGGAGATGATCGGCCAGGGCCTCCCCCGTCAGCTCCGCGTCGGGGAGATGTACCTTGGTTTTGAACCAGCGCCCCTGACTGAAGAAATAGACATCCGTATCCATGGGTCTCCTCGAGCTTGTCGGCCTGGACGAAGGTGCGCACGCGCGTGCCAGGGTTACGCCGCCCCCAGCAGGCGTGCCTTGTTGCGCGCGAGCCACTCGGAGAACGTCTGCAGCCCCGGGTTCAGCTCGCGCGCGAAGGCAGGGTCGCGGACAGCGCAGTACTCCTTCTCGAAGTCGCGCATGAACTGGAACATGTTCGCCAGGTCCTTGGCGCCGGGGAAGTTGAACGTCCGGTACACCTCCGGCGGCATGTAGCCGTAGATGACCTCCTGGCCGAGCGCCTGTCTCAGCGTCGCGGCGATCTGCTCACCCGTCAGGTGCTCGCCGGCCAGGCCCACCGTCTTGCCGATCAGCTCGCGGCCCCGCTTGAAGATGCCGTAGGCACAGTCGCCGATGTCCTCGCTGGCGATGCCCGCGAGCTTCTTGTCCGCCATGGGCAGGACGAAGACGAGCTTGCCGTCGGGACCCTTCTTCGAGCCCATCCCGAAGCGCAGCAGGTTGTCCCAGGAGAATGTCGTGAGGAGGAACGTGGTCGGCACGCCCAGCTCCGTGAAGTGGCGGTCGCTCTCGCCCTTCACGTCGAACTGGGGGACCTTGTACTTCCCCTTCAACGTCGGCATCCGCTCATCCTCGAGCGGCATCAGGCGGCGCGTGTCCTCCAGCGTCGACCAGATGACGTGCTGCAGGCCCGCATCCTTGGCGGCCTGAGCCATTGTCCTGGCCTGGGCGAGCTCCTTCTCGGGAGCGGAGTTCTCCCAGAAGTTCGTGAGGCAGAAGGCCCCGTAGGCGCCCGCGAACGCCGCGCGCATGCTGCCCAGATCGTTCACATCGGCCGTGACGACCTCCGCGCCGAGCTTCGCCAGCTTGTGTGCCAGCTCGGAGTTTGACTTGCGCGTGAGGGCGCGCACCGCGAACTCGCCGCTGGGGTCCGCGAGGATGGCACGCGCAAGGCCTCCCCCCTGATCTCCCGTTGCTCCCACCACCGCGATGATCTTCTTGTTCATGATTGTCTCCGCATCTCGTTGTCAGCCAACTCGTTGATCGCTCTGCGCGCTCGTGTCTTCGGGGCCAGGAGAGGCGCTGCGCAGCGTGGGAAGGAAAGTCCGCGCCAGGCCGGCGAACGCGTGGAGCAGCCGCTTCTCTCCGCGCCGCAGCAGGAGGCAGGTGCGCGCGTTGCGCGAGAGCTCCGCATCCCGGAGGAGCTGCTCGTCCTCCTCCAGCGTCGTCTCGAAGCCCGCGAGCCGCGCCTCGCAGAGCTCACCGAGCGTACGGAGGACCCGCTCCTCGTTGTCCACGCTCAAGGGCTCAATGACGCCCAGGCCCCCGCTGGCGTTGGCAGCGGAGGTGATGCTGGCGAGTTCCTCCTCGTTCGCATGGGCCACACGGAGGAAGGAGAACATCGCCGCGGTCGTTGCGTGATCGTAATAGAGGGGCACCTCGAAGCGGCGCAGCGCGGTGGGGCTGGACAGCCCCAGGAGCTCCCGCTTGACGAGCGCCAAGGGATCACTTTCGGGAATGCCCAGATGGAGCAACAGCTCATCCTGAGGGTTGTCCTCGGGCACGAAGCCGTAGTTGAGCAGGAAGCGGAAGTTGGACTTGACTCCGTAGCTGATGTGGAATTCCTCGCCTGCGGACACGGCCTCTCGCGCCACCAACACGAAGGCCGTCTCGTCCGCGGAGGGTCCCCACAGGCCATGGGGAGACTGCCGGTGGTTGAGCATGTCCGCCAGCGGCACGAAGCACCGGACGAGCTTTCCGCCCAGCTTCATGCCGAAGGTGCGGCTGACGAGCACGAGCTGCGCCCAGAGGAACGCGTCAGGAGTGAAGCGCGAGAATCCAGGAACACGCTCGCACAGGAAGGCATACTCGCCCAGCAGCAGCGCCCTCCATCTCGCGACCTCCCCCAGCATGGCGGAGCCCTTCAAGAAAGAGAGGTCGTGCTCGTCGAAGAAGAGGGGCAGGTGAGGGAAGGCGGCCGGCAAGGGATCGAGATAAGGCTTCCAGCAGGAGTTCTCTCGCGAGCGTTCCTGGAGGAGGAAGGCGGCCAGGCACGACTCCTCGCTCGCGGAAGGGGCATGAGCCGCGATACGGCGGCCGATGTCGGAGGCGCTGGCGACGTCGAACGTCAACAGGCACCCCCGTGGCACTCGGAGCACCTCCTCGCCCGGAGCAATATCGGCCCGGGCAAAGACGCCGCGCTCGCCGCCCTCCAAGTAGTCGATTCGCAGTTTGGGGAAGGAGGCTCCTGCCTGTTCAAGCCATTCCAGCGAGAAGGGCTCGTGCGCCGGATGACTGTCCTTTGGGGTACTTGGGTCTGCCTGAAAGTCGGTGCTCATTGGCTCCGCCGTGCGGCGTGGGTGCGCCAGGAAAGACGTGGCAGCGGAGGTGGTTGTGATTTCCAAGGCTCAGCGAGGCAGGTCCGTGGTGAAGCTCCAGAGCAGCGAGCCAGGAGGAGTGCGCTCACCCGCCTGTCAGCCAGAGCCCTCGTCCGCTCTCCTGGAGCTCACATCCCTGAAGGATGAGAGCCTTCTGCATTCCATGCGAGTGCGCACCTGTGCCTGGAGGCACTGCCGGCGTGTCTTCTTCCTCTGCGCGCGCTGCAACCGGGGCAACCTGTACTGCTCGCGGAGCTGCGCGCAGAGGGCCCGGCGGGTGAGCCTGAGGGCCGCGGGGCAGCGCTACCAGCGCAGCCGCAGGGGCCGCTTCAAGCACGCGGCCCGTCAGGCCAGCTACCGGCAGCGGCGGAGGGCGCTGCAGAAAGTGACGCATCCCTCTACGCAGGAGCCGCCGACTCTCGGCAATGTGGTCTCTCCGACGGAGAACACGAAGCACACCCTCATACCGCTCTCCGCCGGGCGAGAACATGCAACGAAGCCTCAGGAGTTCGGGAGTGAACAGGCGGGGGCCGCTGCTCGAGCCACCCGGCAGGGCGCCTCGGCGGGCCTGTCCGGCCGCCTCATGGGTGCGTCTGGTGGCGAGGAAGGAGCGCGGGCCACCACCTCCCTGGAAAGCCCCCGGCCCGAGTGGCAGTGCATTCGCTGTCAGCGCTCGCTGAGCGCCCTGCGCCAGACCCTCCTGGCGGTGGCGCTCCCCTCAGACAGGGCCTAGCGGCAGTCCATCACATCGGGTGACGCCGCCGCGTTGCCGCTCCAGTTCGAGACGAAAAGCCTCTCACCCGTGCGGGCGCTCCGCGGGTGGCGAGGGCTGATAGGGATTGAAATGTCTTCAGACGTTTGAGTGTGCCAGGTTGTGAATATTTCGTTTGAGTTTAAAGGCTTTTCACAAACAAAGGGCTGGTCCGTCTCCAGGGGGCACTTTCCGGCACAGGACCCGTGAAATCTCCCTCGAGCCCCTCTTCTTTTTGGCAGGTCTGGTTGCAGCACAAAGACCATTTGCATCAACAGAGCCTTCGTCTGATGGGAGGGAGTGAGCCCGATGCGGACGACGCGCTGAACACCGCCATGCTTCGCGCCTTGCAGCGGTTCTCTTCCTCGAGTGGAGAGATCCACAACGAGAAGGCCTGGCTGAGCCGGATCCTCTACAACGTCTGCATGGACCTTCACCGCGAGCGCCGGCGCCGGGTCGACCCGGAGGAGCTGCTCGAGGAGGCGGAGATCTCGTGGGGCGCGCCTCTGGAGGACTCACCGGATGAGGTGCTGCTCCAGCGCGAGCGGGCCGAGGAGATCCACGGCTGCATCGAGGCGCTGCCCCTCAACCTGCGCAAGCCCTTCACGATGCGCTTCCTGCAGGACATGTCCTATGCGGACATTGCCCTGCACCTGCAGCTGACCAACTGCAACGTGAGGAAGCGCATCCAGCTTGCCTACGGCATCCTCCGCGTCACGCTGGCGGAGGTGCTCCTCGCGCGCTGAGCCCAGGCTGGCGCCCGCCATGAGGCGAGGCGCCACCGCCGTTCGTGAGGCTCAGGGGCGCGGATCACCGGCCGGGTCCTCCGGCCGTGGCTCCGGCTTCACCTCGCTGGGCCCAGGCCTCGACTCGAGCCCCGCCTCCATTCGCGCGACCAGATCCTGGGCCAGCCGCTCGCTGAAGCCGGACACGAAGCACAGCGCGAGGAAGAAGAAGGACTCTTTGGGGCCGGGAGCTGGCCGCTCGAGGGGGATCAGCCCGGAGTTCAGCAACGCGATGGAGAAGATCGCGAAGCAGGCCCCCACCACCGGCTTGGAGAAGCCGGCCATCACCATCGAGGCCGGCGTGGTGCCTTGCAGCTCTTTGAAGTCCTGGATGCGTACCAGGATGCTCGTCACGCTCCCCACGGCGCCGCCCACCACGGCCAGCAGCAGCAGATGGAGGGGGATGCCGAAGAACGTTTCCCCCGAGGCCATGATCCATTGCTGGCCCAGCACCGCCAGCACCAGGACGACGGTGAGTGAGCCTCCCAGGCCGAGCATCACCTGGACGGAAGGGGAGTCCGTCTTCAGCACGGCCGCCAGGCGCAAGGGGTGCAACGCATCCGCCAACTGGGACGCGAGCCGCTTGCGCATGTCCCGGGCAAACCGCAGGTTGGGCTTTTCTCCCAGCAGCGCGATGATCCCCAACTCGAGGCAGTCGACCGCGGCGGGCCCGAGCGTGGACGCCGCCTGCTCGCGCAGGTAGAGCAGCAGCGCCAGCTCCTCCTGGATACGTGAGTCGAGGGGCTCGGCGAGGCGCTGGCGGAGCCGCGCGTTCAGATCCGAGTCTCCGGGAGGCAAGGGCGGCTCGTCTGGCGGCGCTTCAGGCTCGGGGAGGGGGGAGGGCGGGGCCAGAGACGAGGCGCCGTCCATAGGGAGCACCTGGAACTGCTCGCTCATATGGGACCTTCTAGGACGAGAGATGAAAGGCTCTGAAGAAACGTCGCAAGCCTCGAGGCTGTGAACGCTCGCCCCGGGCCGGGCCCCTACTCCGGGAGGATGCGCGTCCGCACATAGCGGCCCGGAGCTGCTTCGATGGGGTGCAACGCTCCATCCCCTGGCGATCGGGCCGGGACACGCGGTCCCGAACGTTCAGACAGCCAGGCGTCCCAGTCGGTCCACCAGGAGCCCGGCCGCTCCACAGCGCCGGTGAGCCATGCGTCCGCATCCGGCGCCAGTGGCTCTGGCTCGGCCACCCAGTGACGGTACTTGTTCGCCGCTGGCGGGTTGATGACGCCGGCGACGTGACCGGAGCCCGCAAGGACGAACCGTTTAGGGCCGGAGAAGTGCCGCAGGCCCCGGTACACGGAGCGGAAGGGAGCGATGTGGTCCTCCCGGCAGGCCTGCACGTAGAGGGGGATGCGTACCCGGCCCAGGTCGAGCGGCGTCTCCCCGAAGCAGAGGGCTCCCGGCTGCACCAGCCGGTTGTGCAAGTACAGCTCTCGCAAGTAGGTGGCGTGCGCTCGCGCTGGCAGGTGCGTCGGGTCGGAGCTCCAGTACAGGAAGTCGCTCGGGGCTGGCTCCCGGCCGAGCAGGTAGTTGTTCACCACGAAAGGCCAGAACAGCTCCTTGGCCCGGAGCAGGTTGAAGGTGGTCATCATGTCGACCCCGTCGAGGTATCCCCGCTGGCGCATGCTCGCCTCCAGGTGCTCGAGCTGGGGCCCGTCGATGAACGCGCCCAGATCGCCGGGCTCGCTGAAGTCCACCTGCGTGGTGAGCAGGGTGGCGCTCTGGATGCGCTCGTCTGCCTGGGCGGCCAGGTAGGCCAGCCCCGTTGCCAGCAAGGTGCCACCGATGCAGTAGCCCAGCGCGGACACCTGCTGCTCCCCGGTGGCCCGGGTGGTGGCCTCGAGCGCGGGCAGCAGCCCACGGAGCAGGTAGTGCTCCAGGTCCACGTGGGCGTGGCTCGCGTCCGGGTTCACCCAGGAGACGAGGAACACCGTATAGCCGCGCTCCACCGCCCAGCGGACGAAGGAGTTCTCCGGACGAAGATCCAGGATGTAGTACTTGTTGATCCACGGAGGGATCACCAGCAACGGGCGCCGGTATACGGTGGCCGTGGTGGGCCGGTACTGGAGCAGCTGGAACAGGGTGTCCTCGTAGATGACCTCGCCCGGTGTGACGGCCAGGTTCTCTCCCAGCTTGAAGGTGCGGGTGTCCGTCATGCGAGGTGCGAGCCGGCCCTGGCCGCGCTCGAGATCCGTGAGCAGCGCCTCCAGTCCGGACCGCAGGGTGCGGCCGCCAGACTCCCGCGCGGCGCGGAGCACCTCCGGGTTGAGGACAGGGAGGTTCGAAGGGGCCAGGGCCTCGGTGAGCTGGCGGGTGTAGAAGCGGGCCTTGAGCGCCGTGGGCCTGTCCACCCCCTGGGCGTTGGCCACCACCTGCTGCAGCCAGTCCGCGCCCAGCAGGTACGAGCGGCGGGCGAAGTCGAAGAAGGGGTTCTCCGTCCACGCGGGATCGCGGAAGCGGCGGTCCTCTCGCGGCGGCGGCGCGGTCTCGCCAGGGCGCGCCAGGGTCTGACAGAGGCTCGCGGAGCGCTCACACAGATCACTCCCCGCCGTCAGCAGCTGCTCGGGGTTCATCGCCGTCCGGAGGAGCACCTCCAGGAAGGCCCGCCGCATGTGCCTCAGGGAAGCGTCCTCCGCCGCCTCACTGGCCCTGTGCTCGAGCCAACGCGCCAGCACCCCGCAGGCCCGGGCCATGGCTCGGACCTGCTCCAGCCGCTGTGCATCTCCATCGTCGGCATCCATCCGAGGCCGCTCCTTCCTGGCAAAGCCGCGCAAGGTGCGCGTCCGCCCTCAGAACATGTGCTGCCCACCATTGATGGTGAGCGTGGAGCCGGTGATGAAGCTGGCCTCGTCGGACGCGAGGAACACCACGGCCCGGCCGATCTCCTCGGCCCGGCCAAGCCTCCCCACCGGGATCCGGGAGCGGATCTGCGCCAGGACCTCTGGGGCAACGGCGCGCACCATGTCCGTCTCGATGTAGCCGGGGGCGATCATGTTCACGGTGATGCCGCGGGCCGCGCCCTCGCGCGCCAGGGCCAGGGTGAAGCCATGCATGCCCGCCTTGGCCGCCGCGTAGCTCGTCTGCCCGAGCTGGCCCGTCTGCCCATTGATGGAGCCGATGTTGATGATGCGCCCGAAGCCGCGCTCGCGCATCGCGGGGAGGACCGACCAGCACATGTTGAAGCACGAGGTGAGGTTGGTCTGCAGGACGTCGTGCCAGTGCGCGGCGGTCATGCGGTGCAGCATGGCGTCCCGAGTGATGCCGGCGTTGTTCACGAGCACCTCGATGGGGCCGCAAGCCTCGGCGATCTTCTTCACCTCCTGTGCGCAGTGCTCCAGGTTGGACACGTCGAACTGGAACGCGGGGATGCCCGTGCGCTCGGAGAACTCTTTCGCCGACTGCTCGTTGGACTTGTAGGTGACGGCCACGCGGTAGCCCTGCTGCTTCAGCGCCTCGGCGCTCGCGGCGCCAATGCCGCGCGTGCCACCCGTGACCAATGCCATGCGCCCGCTCATCATCTTTCCTCGTTGCTGGGAGATCCGCGCCTGAAGACGGAGCAGCCCGCCGGTTTGTGAATCCGCCGGTGCGCGCCTCCACCGATTCACAGCCAGGTGGATCCAGCCGTCCCTCTGCTTGCTGTCCCGTGGAGAGGAGTCCTTGGAGGGTAGTGGTTGGGAGATGCCATCCCCCTCTCCGCGGGGCGGCACGACACGCGCACCGCGCTCACCCGTCAGAGGATGCACATGACGCAGCAATCCACAGGTCAACCTCAACCGCAGATCATCGCCGTCTTCCAGGGAGGAGGGGCCCTTGGGGCCTACCACGTCGGGGCCTACCACGCCCTGGAGGAAGCCGGGCTCCACCCGGATTGGATCTCAGGCATCTCCATTGGGGCCTTCACCGCCGCGCTCATCGCCGGCAACCGCCCGGAGAAGCGGCTGGAGCGGTTGGAGGAGTTCTGGCGGGAGATCTCCTGGCCTGGCACCGAGTGGGGAGCCGCGCTGAAGGGGCCCTACCGCCAGTTGTTCAACCTCGGCAGCCACATGACGAGTCTCCTGTTCGGCCAGCCGGGCTTCTTCGTCCCTCGGGTGGTTCCTCCCTCGATGGCCCTCCCAGGCTCGCTCGAGGCGCTGAGCTTCTGCAGCACGCGGCCCATGCGCACGACGCTGCAGCGGTTGGTGGACTTCGACTACATCAACTCCCGTGCGACGCGGCTGAGCCTCGGGGCCACCCGGCTGAGTGATGGGCAGATGGTGTTCTTCGACAACACCCGCGAGGCCATTGGCCCGGAGCATGTGCTCGCCAGCGGAGCGCTCCCTCCGGCCTTCCCGCCGAGCCGCATCGACGGCGAGCTCTACTGGGACGGCGGCTGCGTCACCAACATGCCGCTCAACGCCATCCTCGATGATCCTCCTCGGCGGCGCACGATCATCTTCATGGTCGATCTGTTCGACGCCGCGGCAGAGCTGCCGCGCACCCAGGATGAGGCGCATTGGCGCATGAGGTCCATTCAGTTCGCGGGTAGGACCGCCCACCATGTCGACCAGTTCGCCACCGTGTGGAACCTGCGTCGCGCGGCGACCCAGGCGGCGAGGCAGGCGTCGGCGTCTTCTCCTGTCTCCTTCAGCGACGCGCCCGCCGCGGAGCCCGCGCCGCGGCTGGACATCATCCACATCAGCTACCAGCGGGGCCGAGATCAGATCGCGGCCAGCGTTGGCGAGTTCTCACGGGCCTCCATCCAGGAGCGCCGGGCCGACGGTTACCGCGACATGAAGCAGGCCCTGGCGGCTGCCCCGTGGATGCAGGCCAGCCCCGAGGGGATGCCGCAGGCGTTCAGCGATTCGGAAACGGACCGCTCGGGCGAGGGCGCGGTCGTCCATCGCGTCAACGGCGGGAAGGTCCAGAGCAAGGTTCACATGCCGTAACCCTGGAGAGAAGACCCATGACCGAGAAGACCAAGAGACCCGAGTGGATGAAGGCGTTCTTCCCGCCCCCGAAGGAAGGCGAGGCCACGTACAGCGCTCTGTTTGACCTGGGGCGGGCGTCCCTGCTGCAGGCCGCCACCGCTCAGCGAACCGCGCTCGAGTTCTACCGGCAGTTCACGGAGGGCGATGGCGACGAGCGCTCGCTGCGCGCGTACCAGGAGGGGCTGCTGCGCAAGATGCTGGAGGCCATGGACCCCTTCTTCGCGATCGAGCAGCCGGTGCGCCAGCAGGCGCTGAAGGCGCAGGCCGCGCTGCTCGATCTGTGCGAGGAGAGCCTGCATGGCTTCCTGAGGTACAACGAGGAGCGGAACAGCTCCAAGTCCACCTGAGCCTCGCATTCCATCATCATGCCCCGGGCGAGTCTCCCTTCGCCCGGGGCATCGTCTTTCGAGGGATGGACTCGCTCAGCTCTGCTTCGCGCCCGCGCGGGCCAACGCCTCGCGGCCTCCTGCCAGATAGAGCTGCTCCCATTGCAGGAGTTGCGTGGGAGTCACCCCCAGCTTTTGAGCGGACTCCAGCCGGCGCGCGGCCAGCTCCAGCACCGCACGCTCGAGCTCCTCGTGGCCCTGGGGCTTGCTCGGAGGAGTAGGGGCCGGTGGCGGCGCCGTCAGGGAGAGCAGCCCCAAGGTGGACGGGAGGGTGCTGGCCGGCGCCGGCTGTGCCAGCGGCAGCCGCACCGCGGGATCCCCAAGGAGGATGTAGCCGCCCAGATCCTGGCGGAGCATCCACAGGTGGGCCCGCTGCAGCGGATCCACTGGTGAGGGCCGCCCGGCGCCCCGGGCCT
Organism: Hyalangium sp.; assembly: GCF_045802625.1. Classification (NCBI taxonomy): domain Bacteria; kingdom Pseudomonadati; phylum Myxococcota; class Myxococcia; order Myxococcales; family Archangiaceae; genus Hyalangium; species Hyalangium sp. The sequence continues at coordinate 25,960 of NZ_JBJMQP010000096.1, forward strand.
CCTCTTCCTGATCATACAGCGTGGTCAGCTCGAGGTTGGCCTGGTGGCCCCCCCGCAGCAGCCACCCCAGGCCCACTCCGGCGCGGCGTCCCCGCGCGAACTGTTGCAGCGGCTCCAGGAAGCGGGAGGTCTTGCCGCGGCGGCTGTCGCGATCCTGGAAGCCATACGTCCAGGCCAGGTCCACGTGGCCGAAGACCGCCAGCGGCCCGTTCGGGTTGGCCAGCGCGGCCTGGGGCAGCGCGGCGACGAAGGGCCGCTCTCCGGGCTGCGGGAGCGAGGAGGTGATGGAGTCGAGCCTCCCGCTGAACTGCCCCCCTGCCTGGAGCTGCCGCAGCCAATGCTGGAACGCGCTCCGCGACGGAGTGCCCGCGCCGAAGCAGGCGAAGAGGAACCAGATGCCGCCCGGCAGGAAGGGCCGGCTGGCCAGGGAGGCGCCGTCCAGGTGTAGTCCTTCCCCCAGGTTCATCGCGCCCTGGAGCGCGAGCTTCTCGTCCGTGCTGCGCCAGCCGGCGCGCGGGCTGCCGAGCCCGTGGCTCATGCTGAAGAGGATCCCAGGCCGTGGCTGTGATGCCTGCTCGAGCAGCTCGGTCACACCGCCCTTTCCGGGCCCCCCGAGCTCTAGCAGCTCCCGCATGGGGAATCTGCCCAGCTCACGGGCCTGCTGGGCGGCGACGAGGCCTGGCGCCACCAGCGCCTGGTAGCCCGTGGAGGTCGCCGCGGTGCCGTCATGGACCGTGAAGAAGAGCGCGCGTGCCTGCTCCTCGGTGGAGGGCTCGCGCTCCCAGCGGAGCACCTTCGCCACGTAGGACTCGTAGTCCTGCTCGCGCCGGAAGGCCAGCCGCCCGACGAAAGCACTGCTGGCCGCGCACTGCTGCAGCTCGAAGGGCACCTGGTCGAAGTCCCCGAGGAACAACAGGTAGCGCGGCCGATCCGCCACCGGCACCGACTCGTCATCGAGCACGGTGCGCACCCAGCGGGAGAAGTGCTCCAGGCTCCGGGCCTCCGCGGCCAGCCCTGGCTTCACCCGGTAGATGCGGACAGGGTGACCGCCCTGATCCTCCTGCCGCCGCCGGCGCAGGGGCTCGATGAGGGCGAGCAGCCGGTCGCCTTCGGGCCCCTCGGGAGCGACGAGGCCCCAGCGCTGCGCGGGCAGTGAGTTGGGATCCTCGCCATCATCCCAGAGGTGGCTCTCCTCCCGGGCCTCCTGGGACTCGCTGGGAGGGGCCTGCGCGGCGGCTGCCGCTGGCACCCCTTGGGGGGTTACGGGTTCGTGGGAATCAGCGTGGACAAGTAACAGCTCCAGGTTCTCCGTGCTCAATGCGTGTCCTCCGGCAAGGAGCGCCCAAGAGGTGGGCGCTTGCCAGGAGGACGCGGCAGGCCCTGGCCGTGTGAGTCATTGGAGGAGACATGGGTGAGACGCGCGAGCCCGGGTGATGGTGAACTCCGCTCGCTGCCCTCATGGTGGGCAGCCGCGGTCACCGCCAGGCTTTGTGTGTGATCGCATTCACACCGTGGCGCTGTTTGGCGTCCTGGGAGCGTAGCACCCGGCACATGCCGGCAACTCAACCCCTAGGAGGAAGTCATGTCATCCGCAGCCCAACTCTCTCATTACATCATCGCGTTCGCGGGCGCCGCGCGCACCGCTCAGAAGCTCATGTCCTCGGGCATGGATCCGATGACGATCGCCGAGTACTACTTCGAGGTGAACATCACCTCGGACTTCGAGCTGAAGAGCGAGACGGACGTCACCCTCAACATCTGGCGCATGAGCATCAAGGAGAAGCTGACGCTCGACTACAAGGAGCACATGGGCATCACCGTGAAGTGCACCATCAAGCCCTCGGCCGTGCTCGCCGCCCAGGCCAGCGGTGGCGGCGGCGGCGCGGCGTCCTGATAGGGCACGCCTCTCCCTGACAACCCAGATCTGACAATCAGCACCGCCGGTGTTCCCTCTGGGAGCGCCGGCGGTGCTGGCACGCCAGCTACCCCTCATTGGATCTCCCATGGCAAAGCCTAACCAGACCACCGATCACGCCCAGGTTCTCATCCACGATCTCATCCTTGCCGTTCAGTCCTCGTTGGACATCGCTGAGGATACGGCCCGCAAGCACTATTCCTTCTCTGTCGCGGAGCTGGAGGTCTCCGCCAGCTTCGACTTCGAGATGACGGAGCAGGACAACGACATTCCGGACGACAAGCCGCAGCCCAAGCGCTGGTTCTCGCTCTTCGGCGGCAAGAAGGAGCCGGCCTCGCGCGCACGCACGCACGACTTCTCGGAGAAGGACTCCAGCAAGCTCACCGTCCGCATGCTGTTCCGGCCTGGCGGCAAGCTCCTGGTGTCTTCGACGCCGCCGCTGTCAGAGGGCTCGACCGCTCCGGCCGAGGATCCGCCCAGCCAGCCCGAGGCCGCCGAGCCCGCTCCTCCGCCGGCGGGAAAGCGCTCCAAGTAGCACCCAGCAGAGGGAGCCCGCGGCGGAGGCTGGCCGCGGGCTCCGTGCCGTCACTTCGCCTGGAAGAGCTTGCGCTTCTCGAAGGCGTCCTTCACCGCGTCCGAGACCTGGTGCCCCCGCGCGGCCATCAGCCCCGCGACATCCACGGGCTTGGACACCGCGCAGACACCGGTGGGGTTGATCGCCGTCATGTACCCATCCCCGCAGTCCGCGCCGTGAGCCTTCAGGATCGTGCCGAACTGCAGCTCCGCCATCAGCCGGAGCAGGTGGTGGGTCCGCTCGACCTCGAGCTCGGGCGACTCGCCGCGCACCTGATGATCCCAGTGGATGAAGCGCAGCGTGCCAACCGGCGTGTAGTTCCAGTGCATCAAGGCCTGGAAGCGCTTGCCGATGTCAGGCACCTGGCGGAGCAGCTCGAGGAGCGATGTCGAGGGGGGCAGGTGCGGGACGGCGTCGTCCTGGAACTCGAAGCGCTGGTGGATGTTGTGGAACGGGTAGGCCTTGGCGAACCCCACGTCACCACACTTGGGGGCGGCGAAGGTGAAGATGCCCGCGGGCTCGATGCCCTCGAGGCGGGCGAACCGCATGGCCGCGAGCGTGGCCATGGCCCCGCCCTTGTTGTGGCCCGTGAGGTAGAGGGGGAGCGTCTTGTCCCCAGCCTGGCGCAGCGCCCGGACCTGCGGCAGGAGCCGGGACCAGAGCGCATCGAGCGAGCCCCAGAACCCCGCGTGCAGCGCCCCGGGGATGCCAGGCACGGAGATGAGCTCGGCGTGGAAGTCGTTCATCCAGTCGAGCGCGGGGGCCATGCCTCGCTCCGTGGGAGGCAGGGTGCCGCGGAACGCGACGACCACGGCGTTGAGCGCGCTGCTGCGGCCCACCAGGCACGCGTCGACGTGGGGCTTCCCGGCGCCTCCGACGATGGCGACAGGGGCGATGAGTCCGGAGGCGCTGTCATAGGGAGGATAGGAGGAGGAGAACGAGCCATTGGATTGGACGGCATAGCTGTAGACACTGGCACAGAGCATCTGGCCTTCGAGGGTGGGTGCGGGCATGAGCGCTTCCTGTTTGGGGTTGAGATTGGGGGGAGCCCAATCGCAGGGGAAGACGCCGCGGGAATGCACCTCGTGAAAGAGCGAGCCGCTTCACTGCGGGAGCCGGCCGCACGTCCTTCAGCACAGCCACCCATTGAAGGGGGCCTTTGCGCTGGAGAAGCCGCGGATGCCATTGTCGACCAAGCCCGAATACCCTCACGACTACAACCCAGACAACACTTGGAAGAGCCTCGTACCCAGGGGTGGCAATCCCGCCGCCTGGTTCAAAGGGGCCGCTGGCATGGCCAGCCTCATCCAGGAGCGTCAGGGGGTGGGCTTCACCGAGGGCCCCATCTACCGGGTGCCCCTGGGCCGCTGTGTAGCGTGCCTGGTCCAGTTCCCGGTCGCCGCGCTGACGATCGAGAGCATCATCCATTACGACACCTACGCCGGGAAGGCGCTCGGGCCGCAGGATCTGGTGAACATGCACAACGACACGTCCAACCTGACGTTCCTGTGCAAGGGCTGCCACGCCAGCAAGGATCTCGAGCCGAGTACGCTCTATGACTGGATCATGGAGACCGTGCGGCTCGAGGAGCACGGGACGCGGCTGAGCCAGGTCCAGGTGGTGAGGCAGGCCTGGCTGGACATGGAGCGGGTCGCGGCGCAGCAGTTCCTCCACATGGACCTGACGGGCCTGCAGCACGTGCTGGCCGACCCCAACCTCAGCCCGAGATCCCAGGCGGCCGCGCGAATGGCTCGCATCAGCCTGGCGGGCCAGAAGGCGCTCAATGACGCGCACTTCCTGTTCGACTTTCATCTGGCGAAGGATGTGGAGCTGCTGGCCCACCAGCTCGAGGCCGAGGCCAAGCTCCACTTGCAGCCCGGTAAGTCCAAGCCCGTTCCGTAAGGGGCGCAGGGGCGGGTGGCCCTCCTCGCCGCGATGGAGGAGGGCCAGCCGGTGCTTCAGCGGCTCAGCAGCTTCAGCGCCTGCTGGTAGTACGCATCACGAGACGACTTGCCATTGTAGCCGCCGTTGATGCGGTAGGTGATTGCGTCGAGGTTGCCCTCGTCCGCGTACTTGTTGAGGTGATGGCTGGTCCAAAACCAGACGGCCGTGCGGAACCCCACCTCGGGCTCGGCGGCGCGGTTGGGGTTGTTCTCCAGATCGATGTCCAGTGCGGCCCCCGCGGCGCGGTAGTTGGCGCGGCCGGTGATCTGGATCGGACCGCGGCCCTTGTAGCGCACGCCGTCGCCCGGTTGGACGTTGCCCAGATCCCGCCGCCCCTCGTAGGCCTTCCCCGAGGCCAGCTCCTCGAAGTAGCGGAGCTCTCCGCTCTCGTGAGCGAGCTGCGCCAGGAACGCCGCCCGCCGGCGAGGGGTGTCGATCCCTCCCTCGGCCATGGCCGCATTCAGGTGGGGCAGCAGCGCGATGGCGTGCGCCTCGGGCAGCTTGCGCATGAGGGCGCGGAGCTGCTCCAGCGTCACTCCTTGCGAAGTGCTCGTCGCGGGTGCTGCGGGGGGGATAGGCGTGTCGGGGGAGGGGGAGGAACCGGAGGATGACATGGGGAGCTCTCGGGCTTGGCGGCCACAGCAGAAGGTGGACCTGATGGATGCCTGGAAGACGCCTGGACCAGAGCGCTTGTGACTGGCGGACGGGGCCTGGAGCACTCTGCCTCAAGGCCGCGGGGCGGGCGGAGTCCGATCATGCGTCTGTTCGCACGAGGCGGACGCCTGCCGCGCCGGAGCTGGGAGATCGCCTAGATAATTCTGGCGCTCCCAGGCCGTCAGACAGGCCGAGCTGGCCGCCTGGAGCCGCTCCTGGAGTGAGTCCATGGGGAGGGGCTCGCGCGGGCGCCAGAGGCGGGCGCTCCCATCCGTGGAGCCGGTGAGGAGCTGCACGTCTTCCCCTTGGGGGCTGAACGCGGCCGATGTCACCTGGCCCTCGTGCGAGGAGAGGACGAGGTGGGGCTCCCGGGTATCGCTGGCGAGCCAGAGGCGGACGCGCGCATCCGCGCAGGCGGTGACGAACCGGCTTCCATCCGGGCTCCAGGCGGCCCAGAGCACCGGGGCTTCGTGCCGGGCGACGAATTGGACCCCGTGGACCTTGCCCCCCTCCACGCGCCAGATGCGTGCCGTGCCATCCTGTGAGGCGGTGAGCACCCGCGTCGGATCCTGGGGATGGAAGGCCGCCGAGAGGACCCAGTCGTCGTGCCCGTAGAGCGTGGCGAGCAGGTTCCCCTCCGTGCTCCAGATGCGTGCCGTGCCATCCTGGGAGGCGGTGAGCACCCGGCGGCCATCCGCGCTGAAGGACACGGAGCGGACCTGGGCGCCATGTCCCTCGAGCAGGATGGCACGCCGCGGGTCGTCCACACGGACGATCCGGGTGGTGCTGGCGCCCGAGGCGAGCGCCACCCACTGTCCGTCGGGGCTGAACGCGGCGCCGAAGAGGGGCTCCTGCTGGGACACCAGGATGCGGCCCGCCGCGTGCCCATCCGAGGGCCAGATGCGCGCCGTTCCGTCCCGGGAGGCTGTCAGCAGCCACTTCCCATCCTGGCTGAAGGCCACCGAGAGCACATCCTGGGTGTGCCCCTGCAGCACGCGCATGTGCCGGCCGTCATCCGACCAGAGGCGCACCGCGCCATCCTGCGAGGCCGTGGCCACCCGCGCTCCGTCAGGGCTGAAGGCAACGGACCAGACGAAGCTGCCCTGCCCGGGCAGTGGGCGCGAGTCCCTCGGCTCGTCCATTCTCCAGACCCTCGCGGTGGCGTCGACGGAGCCCGTCACCATCTGCTTCCCATCCGGACCGAAGGCACCCCACAGGAGGGTGGAGCGGTGCCCTCGCAGGATCCGCGGGGGCTCGGAGTCGTGGACGGACCAGAGCCGCGCGGTGGTGTCCGAGGAGACGGTGAGGATCCGGTCTCCCAGCGGGCCGCTGAAGGTGGCCATGCGGACGGCACCCTGGTGTCCGCGCAGCACCCGGGGCTCGCCGCTCCCGTCCGCCCTCCAGAGCCGGGCGGTGTTGTCCACGGAGGCCGTCACCACCCACTGCCCATCCGGGCTGAAGCGCGCGGTGGTGAGCTCCCCCTGGTGCCCCTTCAACAGCACGGGTCCTCCCAAGCCGCTGACAGGCCAGATGCGGGCGATGCCATCCCGCGCGACCGTCAGCACGCGGGTCCCCTCCGGATCGAACAGGGCGGAGGTGACGGTGGCGGCATGAGGCAGTTCGCGGGGACTGGCTGGCGCATCGAAGGACAGGATGCGCGCCTTGCCATCCTGCGAGGCGGTGACCAGCCTCTTCCCATCCGGGCTGAAGGCCACGGTGGAGACGGGGCCCTGATGACGCAGGACGAGCGGCTCGGCCACGGTCTCGAGCGACCACACCCGCGCCATTCCATCGCGCGAGGCGGTGGCGATCTGCCGTCCATCCGGACTGAAGGCGCCCCACTGGACCACGCCGCGGTGTCTGAACTCTCGCAGGAGGTGTCCATCCGAGGTCCGCCACAGGCGCGCCGTCCCATCGTGCGAGGAGGTGAGGACCAGCGCCCCGTCTGGAGGGCTGAAGGTGGCGTGGTAGACCGGCCCCTCGTGGCCCGCCAGCACGAGGGGATCCCCCTCGCCATCGGTCCGCCAGATCCGCGCCGTACCATCTCGCGACGCCGTCACCACACGCTGCCCGTCCGGGCTGACCTCGACGTAGACCACGGCCTCCTGGTGGCCTCGCAGCACGGCGCGGCTCAGAGGTTGTTGGAGGACCTCCGAGACATCCCTGTCCCAGCCCTGGAGCTGCGACGGCTCCTGGATCTCGCGCAGCGTGAGCAGGGCCAGCGTGGGGTTCTCGTGCAGCATCGTCCGGGCCACGCCCAGCCGGATGAGATCCCTGGCGCGCAGGGCGTACCGCTGCGCCTCCTGCCGCTCCCGCTGCTCCTGGGCCTCGTGCCGCCTGGCGTTCCAGGCCAGCCCCGCCATCGCCGCGGCAACCCCTATCGCCGCGGCGAGCAGCCCCAGCAGGCGGCGGCGGGCGGCCTGCTGCCGGGATTCGGCGCTGGCCACACTGGCGTCGATGAGCTGGAGCACGTCCGCGCCAGGATCCTCGTCGTACCGCTCCAGGACACGCTGGGAATACCCGAGCCGGCTGCCAGAGAGCAGATAGGGGGCTCCTCCATCCGCGTCTTCCCGGTGCGCCAGCCACGAGCGAGCCCAGGCTTGGAGCTCTCGGAAGTGCTGGAGGCGCTCGCGGTCCGCCAACGCCCACTCCACGAGGGCAGGCCAGGTGCGGATCAGCGACTCGTGGGAGAGCTGCAACCACTCTTCGCCCGCCTGGCCCTCCTCGCGGATGAGGAGCCGGGCGGTGAGCAGCGCCTCGAGGACCTGCTCGAACGCGTCGCGCGCCTCCTGCGCCGTGGGGCGTACGTGCTCGAGCATCGCCCGCCTGCGCGTGCCCGGGGAGGCGCCGTGCTGGAAGTCCACCAGCTCCACCAGGAGCCTGCGCGCCTGGCGCTGCTCGGCGGGGGACAGCGCCGCGTAGAGGCGATCCGCTGCCCGCGTCAGCGCCCCGGCTACCCCACCAATGGCTGCATAGGCGCGGTGGGTGAGCTGGCCGCCGTCACGCCCCTCCCACAGCTGATCCAGCGCGTATTGCAGCAACGGCAGCGAGCCGGGCTCCTGTCCCACGTCCTGGAGGAGCCGATCCACCAGCCCCGGCTCGAACGTCAGCCCCACCTTGTGCGCCGGGCCCACGATGGCGGCGCGGAGCTCCTCGCCTTGAAGCTCCGTGACGAAGAGGCGGTGAGCGTCGGAATACACCACCGCGTCCAGCCGCGTCCCGGCCTCATCCACCACCAGCTCTCCGCAGCGCCCGAGATAGTCCACCCGGAGCGTGGCGAGCACGATCACCTGCCGCTCTGGATCTCGCGACAGCTCCCAGAGCGTGGCGGCCAGGGCTCGGCGTGCCTCGGGCTCCGTCAGCTGGGTGAAGAGCTCCTCGAATGGATCCACGAGCAGCAGCTGGCGCGGACAGGAGGACTGGCGAAGCTGCTGGAGCGTCTCGGTGGGCCCTTGCCCCGGGCGAAGCACCCGGACCTCCCAGTCGGAGGCCGGGAGCGCATGGAGCAGTCCGGCGAGGGCGAGCGAGGACTTGCCGCTGCCCGAGGCTCCCGCCAGCACCTGGAAGCGCGGCCGCCGCCCGTCCAGTGACTCCTGGATGCGCTGGAGGAGCTCCTGTAGGAGCCGCTCGCGCCCGAAGAAGAACCGGCGATCGGTTTTCTGGAAGGGCAGCAGGCCGCGGTAGGGCCGGATTGCCACCGGGCGTGTATCACTCCCATCCTCCGCTCGGGCGTAGAGCTGCACGGAGGCGTAATCCAACGACGAGCTGTCGCGTGCGAGCTCGCGCCGGGCCTGTCCCATGGCCTCCTCGAGCGAGCAGGGCTGCGCCAGCAGAGAGCGGTAGAGGCTCGCGGTGAGCACTGAAGAGCCCGCGATGGACAGGGGCAGACGGGAGGCCACCACCGCCTGGATGCCCGCGCGGTGGAGCGCCTGGGCCACGCTGCCCAGGTGGTTGCCCGCCAGGCCCGCGCCGCTCTGGCACGCGGCGAGCACCACCAGCCGCAGCGTCCCCGCATGGGGCGCCAGCAGGTGGCGCAGGGTGGCGCCGTCGATGAGCTCGGGCTCGCCCCCCTCCCACGAGGCATCCCAGAGCAGGCCATAGGTCTGGCCCCGCCGGCTGCCGTGACACAGCAGGTGGAGGATGGAGATGGGTTCTCCAGGACGGGCCAGCGCCTCCCCGAGCGCCGCGAGCGAGACGTTCGGCAGGACGTCGCGGGCGGGATCAAACGGATGATCGCCCTCCTCGCAAGCCTGGCTCAGTGCGCGCAGGTGGGGCTTGTCCGGGACATGGCCTCCCGCGGCGGACCAGGCGTAGAGGATGCGCCCGCCCCGCGGTGTCCCGGCCAGAGGCGCGGCGTGCGTGTCGGGCCACTCGTAACGGATGAGGACACCGGGGAGCTCGGCCAGCGCTTGCCCGGAGGTCCCCAGCGTCAGCAGCTCCCAGGGCAGCGCGTAAAGCTCGGCCGCGGCGAAGCGGAAGGTGAGGTGCACGGGGCGCCCTTGCTCCACCGCGGCGAGGATGTCGCGTGCGTGGGCATTCCAGCCCACCCCCTCCAGAAAGGTCCGGAGCCGGTCCCCCAGGCGCTGCACCACGCTTCGGTCTGGCTGGAGCCGCTCCAGCTCCGCCAGGTCCGCCAGCAGCGGGGGCTCCCAGGAGAGCGCCGCTCGCGCATAGCTCCCATGCGCCCGGCGCAGCAGGTACTCCTGGGGCTCGAGCCGGAAGTGGAAGGGATCTCCCGCATCCTGGCCGCGCACCAGCTCCAGGAGCAGCTCGAGCGGGGCGGCCTTTCTGATCACCGGGGAGGACATGTTCACCGGAGCGACTTCGGCTGGACGGTCTGGCCTTCCTGGCGCACCAGCCTGCCATCCGGGTCGTAGATGGAGCTGGCCAGCTCCAGGAAGCGGAAGGGGATCTTCATGTCGAGCCGGCGGGCCTTGCGGAAGTGGATGGCGAGATCCGGCGGCGAGATGATGCCCACGGGGAGCCGCGACGCCGGCAGCCTGCTGTCCAGGATGCTCTGCACATAGAGCGCGCCCAGCTGCCCGGCGCTCTTGAAGGGCACGCCGATGGACATCACCGCACTGGCATCCCCCTCGCGCACCACCTCCCGCACGGAGCCGAGCACGGGGATGCCGGCGGAGAGGCGGTCAATCCTCTCCAGCTCGTCGTACACGGTCGAGGAGGTGGTGATCCAGAACAGGCTGTGCCGGGCCCCCGGGTCGATCTGGCGCATCGCGCGAGCCATTTTTGGGAGCTGCTCCGAGAGGAGTGTGCTCGCGGTGGCCTTGCCATTCACGGCCAGCTCCAGGAGCTGGAATCCGTCGCGGGCCGCCATGCGGCGCATCCCCTCCGCTTCGACCTCGACGGCGCTCTGGTTGCGCCGATCGTAGAGCACCGTCATCACCTTGAGAGGCCCCATCAGCTCCTGCAGGTAGTGGAGCTGCGCCTCCGGGGGGATGCTCAGCGAGACGAAGGCCATGTTGGACGGCCGGGTCCGCTGGGAGGCTCGCTCCTCGAAGCCAAGCCACAGCTCCGGATCCTTGCAGAGCGCCACCACCGGCGTGGGCTGGTTGCCGAAGCGGTTGTAGAAGAACCGCGCCGCGTCCGAGCCCATGGCGATGATCAGGTCGAACTGCCCGGAGTCCGCCAGCGCCAGCATCCGCTCGTACTCGTCCCGGCTGCTGTCGAGCTTGTACAGCGTGAGCTCCACCGGGACGCCCTTGTCCCGGAAGACGGGCAACATCCCCTCGAGGATCCAGTTGAGGCTGCTCTGGGCCACGGTGAAGAGGACGAGCACCTCGCGCGCTGGCGTGTGAGGATCGGGAGAGGACTCGGGCGAGATGCGGATCCGTCCCCGGGACGCCTCCAGCTTCCAACCCTTGCTCGCTTCGCCGGGCAGGGTGAGCCAGTGCGAGAGATCCTCGGGCTGGGCCTGGACGGGACCGGAAGCCGCCAGTGCCAGGAGCAGCCCCAGCAGCCTCCAGCTTCGCGCAGGGGAGCATTCACGCATGATGCACCTCGTGTCCGTGCAGGCGCCGGCTCGCCCAGGTGAACCCGGCGCCGAGCAGGAGCGCCATGACGCCAAGCCACCCAAAGGCCTGGAACCGGTTCGGGTAGATGAGCAGCAGGGCGCTGACGAGCATGGGCCCCAGGCACTGCCCGAGTCTGCTGATGAAGCGATGGAGGGCCAGGGACGTCCGCTCCTCTCCGCCCCCTTCCTGAGAGCGGGTGAGATGGCGCTCGAGGGGCGCGTGGATGAGTCCGTGAGACAGCCCCAGCAGCCCCAGCGCCAGGGCGCACAGCGCCTCTTCGCTCAGCCAACTCCCGAGTGCGGGCAGGGAGTCCACGAACCCGAGCGCGAGCAACCCCAGCCCAGTCCCCGCCATGCCAGCTTGGAGCAGCCTCCGCGGCCGGCCGGGCCCGCTGGGGAGCACGGTGAGCAGGTGATGGGACAGCATCACGCCCAGCGCATAGATCGCGAGCAGCTGACCGATCCGATCCAGGTCATAGCCCCTGCGCGTCAGCACCAGAGGCAACGCGAAGGAGAGGAGTCCGCTGCGGATGAGCAGGGTGGGTATTCCCACGAGCAGGGTCGCTCCGTGGAACCCTGGAGCCTTCCACGCCCGTGCCAACCCGGAGAGGGACGAAGGAGGACGGGAGCGGCGAAGCACGGGGGGAGTGGGTCTGCTCCGAGGCGGGAGAGGAGGCAGAAGCACCAGCGCGTACGCCAGCGCAAGCAGGCCCGCGAGGCCGCTCAGCAGGAACACCTGGCGCGGGCCCAGGTACGCCCCCAGCAGCGCGCCGAGCGCGGCGCCGCTGAACAGGCCCCCGTGATGGGCCGAGGTCAGCAGGGAGGTCCCTCGCGGCGGATGCTCCGGGCGGAAGACAGCCAGGAGGTACGCCTGTAGCCCGCCGGCAAGTGCCCCTTGTCCAAGCCCGGACAGGCAGCGCAGCAGCAGCAGCAGCCGGAGATCCTCCGTCAGCGCCATCGAGAAGACAGGGATGGCCGAGAGCAGCAGGGCGGCTCCCAGCAGGCGCTTGAGGCCCATGCGCCGGGCGTAGAGCTCGCACGGCCACAGCGCGAACGCATACGAGAGGCAGAAGGCGATGGCGAGCAGGGGAGGGCCTCCGGAGGAGTGGCCTTGCTGTGCGCCGAGCGCCCCGATGTACCCGGGGAGGAAGGCGAGGGGGAGCCCCTCGATGAAGCAGCCGAAGAAGGCGAGGGGACGGAGCCGATCCACCGCGCGGCGCTCGAAGCCTTGCTGCCGCACGCCCGGCCGGGGCAGCAGCGCGAGCGCGTTCAGCAGGAGCGCGCCCAGCAGGCCCGAGGCGATGAAGAGGAGGAGGAAGTTGCGGCAGCTTCTCCAGAGACGGCCGCGGAGGGCTCCCGTCGCGGCGTCGACCTCCAGGCGAACGGGGGTGTTCCACGGGCCATCCGTGAGCTCCAGGTCGATGGCGTACTCGAAGCGAGCCTGCGTAGGTTCCTGGAGCGGGCTGGCCGCGCTCGCTCCGGTCTGGATGAGGACGCGCTCGTCCGCGATAAGCGAGAGCGAGCCCAGGTCGGCATTGGAGCGCTGGTAGTCCTCGAGGAGCGTGTCGAGCCCCCGCAGATCGGAGCGTGTCAGGCCAATCCGCGCCGCCTCGTTCAGGCGCCGCGCCAGGGAGTGGGCCAGGCCGCTGGTCCCCTGCTGGAGGCCCTCGGAGTAGATGTCCACCAGCGCCAGCAGCATGACCAGCGTCATGCCCAGGAAGCCGGCGCCACAGCAGAGGCCGAGCCACAGCCGGGCCCTCCTCATCCAGATCCGCTGGGTGGCGAACAAGACGATCGCCAGGAGCAGGATGCAGGCGCCCAGGGCCGTGAAGATCGGCTGGAAGCGCTGGGTCACGCGCTGGAAGACGGCCGCCCTGGGGCTCACCAGCTCCAGATGGCCCACCACGTGGAATCGATCCTCTAGAGGAATCGACACGCGGAACGAGCGCCCATCATCCAGGACATCGAAGCGCCTGTTGGGCGAGGCGAAACGGGCACGAGAAGCGGGCGCGCCGCCTGCCTCCTGGGACAGCCGAGCAACAGGCTCGGAGAAGAGGAGGTGGCCTCGCGCATCGATGATGCGGATCTCCTCCAGGGAGGGATCCGCGTCTCGCATCGCGCGGGCCAGGTTCGGGAAGCCGGTGAACTGCTCCAGGGAGACTCCCACTCGGAGCAGCATCTCCACCGGCCCCTTGATGATAGCCCCCTGAGCCGCGAGCCGCTCGAACTGGAGGCGCGCATAGCCCCGGTAGGCCTCGCCAAGCCCCACGTAGGCGAGTCCCCCCAGCGCGGCGGTCAGCACCAGCATCAAGGAGCCGAGACGGATCCAGCGCAGCCAGAGTCCGCGCCGGAGTGGATGAGCAGGCATGAATCCTCTCGAGGGAGCGGCGCCATGAGAGGAAGAGCCTCACGAATGCGCCGTGCCTCTGCTTCCGAGGACGCTCAGGCCGCCCTCCATGTGAAGCCTTCCTCCTGGCCGGTCTTCACAACCGTTCGGGCAAGCCCGTCGTCCAGGCATGAACGATCCACGCAAGCTGTTCCTCGCCCCCATGCTGCTCTGTGCTGCCGCGCTGCTCATGGCGCGGCCGGCCTGGGCGGATGCATCCTCTTCGCCCGAGTCCTCCCCGCAGCCCGCATCCGCTCCCAAGGCCCAGGCCCCGGGTGGTGCCTCCGCCGTCCAGGGCCGCGACGCTCAGGCCGCCTTGAAGTTGGCCATGAGCCTTCAAGCGGATCTGCGCATTCCCAAGCCCTTCTCGGGATTGACGAGCACGTTCCTGATCCGCCGCGCCCGGCTCGGGCTCACCGGAACGCTGGCCCCGTTCGCCGAAACGCGGCTCATCGCTGACTTCGGCCAGACCAACACGCCGCTCTTCCAGGACGCGTGGATCGATCTGCGCGCCGCCTCCTGGCTCCGGCTCCGGGCCGGGCGGCTCAAGGTGCCCTTTGGCTACGAGTGGCTCGAGACATCCTCCAGCTACCTGGACTTCGTCGAGCAGTCGCTCGTGTACACACTGCTGCTGCCCCGGTACGACCAGGGGTTGGCCCTCCACGGAGCGCTCGGGGGCCGGTCCGTGGAGTATTGGCTGGGCGTCTTCAACGAGGCCAGCAGTAAGATCCAGGACGAAGACCGCGGCAAGATGGTGGCCGGCCGCTTCTCGCTGTCTCCGGTGGAGGGGATCTCGGTCGCGGTGAGCGGCACCCATGGGCTCGGTTACAACCTGCCCGAGGATGTCCGGCGGAAGCTGCCCACCGGCTATGGCTTCCTGACGGATCCCAAGTACACGATCAAGTACGCGGATGGCACCTCGGGCCTGCTGGTCGTCCCGCCGCGCTGGCGCCTGGGCGCCGATGCTACCTCCTACCTGGGGCCCACCTCGCTGAAGGTGGAGTATGCGCGGTTCTACTCCCCCACGCAGGAGGGCTGGCTTCGGGGCGCGGACATTGGCCGGGAGGACAAGCGCGTCCACCTGCCAGGGCTCCGCTCCCAGGCCATATACGCCTCGGGGACGGTGGTGTTGACCGGCGAGAAGCGGACGTCCAAGGGCGTGGAGCCCGAGCGGCCCTTCGATCCCCTGGCGGATCATTTCGGGCCGGGCGCCTGGGAGCTCGGGCTGCGGTATGGGATTGCCCAACTTCGGTTCGAAGGGCTGTCCGTCAATGCGGAGCAGGACGCGTCGGCGGAGCAGCGGATCCACGAGCTGACGGCCGGCCTCAACTGGTACCTCAATCCCTCTACGCGGTGGATGTTCAACTTCAGCCGCTACTCCTTCTGCGACAGCCAGCCGTCCTTCCACGAGTTCCTGATGCGGATTCAGTGGACCTTCTGAGGTCGGAGGACCTACGGATGAGTCTCTTCTTCAAGCTGGCCTTCGCCGTCGCCGCCATCCTGTGCTTCTCCATCGCGCTGGTGGTCCTCCTCAACTTCGCCAAGTTCGAAAGGACGCTCATCGAGCTGCAGCAGTCCCGGCTGCGCGTGCTCGCGCTGGATGCAAAGGCTTCCACCGAGGCTGCCATCGACCTCGGCCTCGCCCTGCCGTCCGTCCGGGATGCCCAGCGGATCATCGCCAGGGTCTCGGACATGGATCCGGACATCCGGGGCGTCGTCATCCTCGATCGCCAAGGCATCGTGCTGTTCCAGAGCGGGCTGCATGCCACCACCCATCTCCCAGGCTCGGCGCGCGGGCGGGCGGCGTGGTTCGAAGAGGCGGCGCGGGCCCGTGGGGGCGCCTGGAGCCGGACGGACTCCAAGGCCCTGGTGGTGGGCGCGCCCATCCTCAACCCGTTCAGCCAGCCCGTGGGGCTCGTCTTGATCGCCTACGATCGCCATGCGCTCGATGCCCGGGCTCGCGAGTTCCTGCACGACTTCGCTCGGCAGGCCATGTGGCCGTTCATCGGCGGCTTCGCGCTCGTCTGCGCGCTGATGCTGGTGCTGCTCAAGCCCATCGGCCGCCGGCTTCAGGAGCTGGAGGTGGCGCTGCGGCGCACCGGGGAGCCCACCGGGCCCGAGGGGGCGCAGGCACCGCACGGGGCCGTGGAGGACGAGGGGCTGCACGTGTTCCAGCTGCGTTACCACGAGGCCTCCCAGGCGCTGGTCCAGGCCGAACAGTCTCTGGAGGGCTCGTGAGCGCGCCCAGCGGCAGTCCTCTGGCACGAGGCCGCATCTGGCAGGTGAGCTTGCTCGCGTCCTTGCTCGTGGTGGCGACGCTGATCATCGCCTCGTTCCAGTCCTCGCGCCTCTTCGATGTGGAGCTCCGCCCCGATCTGCGAGCCAAGGCGGAGACGCTGGCGGAGACCGTGGCCCTGCAGTTCCGCCGGACCGCGGAGCTGGGCATCCCCCTGTCCAAGCTGCGCGAGGTGGATGCCTTCCTCGATGACACGGCGGCCGGTCACGAGGAGATCCGCTACATCGGCTTCGCGTCGCCGGAGGGCCGCCTGCTGTTCGCCTCCAGCGGGTTGAAGCAGCAGCCTCCGGACTTCTTCGAGCGGCTGCGGGTGGCCCACTCGGCGGAGCAGGAGCGGGGCCTGGCGCGCGTCGAGGGCGTACTGGACCTCGCCGTCCCTGTCCTGTCCGAGGGGCGCCTCATCGGCCAGCTCTACGTGGGGATCGACGCCACGTACGTCGAGCAGCGCCTCCAGGAGATCCACACGGACATCGTCATCACCCTGTTCGTCACGGCGCTGGTCACCATCGAGGTGCTGATGGCGCTGATGGGGCTGCTCGTCGGCCGGCCGCTGAGGCTGCTCTACCGGCTGTTCGCGCTGGGGAGCGCTGGAGACTTCACCCGGCAGGTCCGGACGCGGCTGCACGACGAGGCCACACGGGCACTGGCCGCGGCGGGGCGGCTGGTGCGGGCCCTGAACTTCCGTCATGCCGCATTGCTCGAGCGCGTTGAGCAGCACCGGCTCACCGGCAAGCTCGGCCAGGCCGCGGACGAGGCGCTCACGGCGCTCGGGCAGCGGTTCCACTTCGGCAAGCCGGATGCGCCCGTGGGGCTGGAGGAGCCCGAGACGGGCGATCTGCGGCTCCCGCTCTTCGTCTATCTGTTCGGCGCCGAGCTGTCGCGCTCGTTCTGGCCGCTCTACGTCAAGCGGCTCTACCAGCCCATCCCTTTCCTCTCCGAGAGCTTCATCGTGGCGCTGCCCATGTCGCTGTGGGTCACCGCCATGGTGCTGGCCACGCCGCTCGCCGGACGGCTCCTGCGCAAACAGGGCAGCCGCACGGCCATGCTGGTGGGAATGGTGCCGAGCTTCATCGGCCTGGGGATGACGGGGCTGTCCTCGAGCCTGCTCGAGCTCTTCTTCTGGCGCATCGTCACCGCCAGCGGCTACGGCGTGGTGACCACGACCGCGCTCATCCATGTGGCGCGGACCGCGAAGGAGGGACACAGCGCCCGGAGCATGGGCGTCTTCGTGGGGGCCTCGACGGCCGCCAGCGTCTGCGGCACGGCCATTGGCGGCATCCTCGCGGATCGCATTGGCTACGGGGAGACCTTCCTGGTGGCGGCGGGGTTGGTCTGTCTCGCCATGGCGTTGGTGTGGCTGGTGACGCCGGACACGAGGCCGCGAACGGCGGAAGAGGCTCCGAAGCTCTCGGGGCTCGCCTACCTCGGCATCTTCCTGCGAGGCCGCGTCCTGCTCTTCATTCTGCTGGCGGCCATGCCCGTGCGCCTGGTGCTGGCGGGCTTCCTCTTCTACCTGACGCCGCTGCGCCTGCACGAGCTGGGGTTTGGTGAGGCTCCCATCGGACGGATCATGATGGGCTACTTCATCTCCACGGTGGTCGCCACGCCGGTGGCGTCCTTGCTGGCGGATCGGTACGGCTGGCATCGGGCGCTGATGGTGGTGGGCGGGCTGGTCTCCGGGCTGGGCGTGCTGCTGTTCTCCGCGAGCACGGGCACCTGGCTGTTGCTCACCGCCGTGGTGCTGGTGGGTCTTGGCCAGTCCCTGGCGAGCACGCCGCTGTTGGCCTCGGTGCCCCCGCTCTTCGCCGAGGAGTGTGCCCGCTTCGGGCTCGACGCGATGCTGTCCGTGTTCCGCATCATCGAGCGCGTGGGCAGCCTCGTCGGTCCCCTGGTCGCCGCGGCCCTGCTGGGTGTCAGTGGGTTCACGGCGAGCACCAACGCCATCGGCATTGGCGGGCTCGTGCTCACCGTCGGACTGGCTGCCTACTTCTTCTTCCGTTCCTCTCCAACGTCCTACCCGTCAGCGAGAACTCCATGACCCCGTACCCTGCTCGAAACCTGTTGAAGCTGACGGAGGCTCAGCGCGAGCGCCTCGACGTCCTGTTCCTGGCGCAGTACGCGCCGGAGCCTGGATCGCCCGTGCCCGAGATGCACCCGGTGCATGGAGTGCTCCCGCGCTACAACCATGAGCTCTTCCACACCCTGGCCGGGCTGGGGCTGCGGTGTACGCCCTGCCGCGATGTGGAGGAGTTCGTCCGGAGCGCGAGCCGCCACAACTACGTGTTCACCCTGCTGAACCGCGCGCCGTTTCGGAACTCGGAGATCTTCATCTCGGCCGCCTGTGAGTGGCTGGGAGTGCCGTACCTCGGGGCCCCGCCCAACGTTCGCGCGCTCGCGGAGGACAAGCACCTCACCAAGCTCATGGCGCGGTCGCTGGGCATCCCGACGGCGCCGTGGATCACCTGCCTGGCCGAGGGGCCGCTGCCAGCCACGCCCAGCTTCCCAGGGCCTTGGTTCGTCAAGCAGCGGTTCGGTGCCGCGTCCGTGGACATCTCACCAGACTGCATCCAGGAGGAGGAGGCTGGGCTCCACGCGCGCCTGCGGACCTTCCAGGAGGAGGGCAAGGCGTGCATGGTCGAGACCTTCATTCCGGGAGTGGATCTCACGGTGTGCGTGCTCGGGGGACAGGAGCCGATCCTCCTGGGCGTGGCGGAGGAGATCTCCGCTCTGCCCGAGGGGATCGTCACCCACCGGCAGAAGCGCTTGCTGGAGGGTGGGCGCGAGCGCCTGCTGTTGCCGCCGGGGCCGGTCACCGATCAGGTCCAGGACTACACCCGGAGGCTGTGCGCCGCGGTGAAGGAGTTCGACTACCTGCGCGTCGACTTCCGCCGGCACCGGGACACCGGAGAGATCTTCCTGCTGGAGTTCAACATCGGCTGCAACCTGGGCAGCCATGCCGCGGTGATGTTCACCGCGCGCCAGGCCGGCTTCCAGCAGGCGGAGGTGGTGGAGCACATCGTGCGTCACAGCCTGGACCGGC
Organism: Hyalangium sp.; assembly: GCF_045802625.1. Classification (NCBI taxonomy): domain Bacteria; kingdom Pseudomonadati; phylum Myxococcota; class Myxococcia; order Myxococcales; family Archangiaceae; genus Hyalangium; species Hyalangium sp. Next base: position 44,800 of record NZ_JBJMQP010000096.1, read on the forward strand.
AGCTCCGGTCGTGGACCTCCATGGCGGGAGGGAGCACCCAGCAGCCCCAGCCTCCGCATGCCCAGGAGCAGTGGGAAGGGGGGGCGCCATGAAGCGCTCCAGGCTCTCCACCGAAGGGGGCCACGGTGTGCGGCATCAGCGTGGGAGGGCCTGGCCGGCAGTCCTGGCGCTGGGGGCGGCCGTCCTCCTGGGCGGTGCTCCCGCCGTCGCGGCGCCGCCGTACCGCGTCTTCATGGTGTTGCACCGGGCCGGCGCGGAGGCCGATCAGGGGTTCAAGGACTACCTGCTCAGCTCTGGCCTGGAGGTGGAGTTCACCGTCCGGAACATCGAGGGAGACGACAAACGGCTGCCGGCGATCGTGCAGGAGATCCGCGCCCAGCGCCCGGATCTCATCTATGCCCAGAGCTCGATTGTGACCCAGGGCATCGTCGGCCAGCTGGGGGCGGTGGATCCCACCCGGCACATCACGGACATCCCCGTGGTCTTCGCCCTGGTCTCCGATCCGATCGGCACGGGACTGACGACGGCACTGGAGAGCTCCGGCCGTAACCTGACAGGCGCCGTCCACGTGGCCTCCCTGCCGGTTCAGCTCAAGGCCATGCAGTCCTTCATGCCGTTGAAACGGTTGGGGCTCGCCTACAACCCGTCTGAGCAGCCGCAGCGAATCATGTATGAACGTCTCTCGGCGCTCGCCACGCAGGCCGGCATCGAGCTGGTGGCGGTCGATCCGCTCGGCCCGGATGGGAAACCGGATCCGGAGCGGCTCCCCGCCATGATGGAGGAGCTGGCGGCCCGGAAGCCGGATCTGGTGTACCTGCCCCCGGTGAACTTCTTCGCGCCGCACAGCAAGCTGTTGATGGACGAGGCGCTCCGGCGCGGCCTGCCGACCTTCTGCGCCATCGAGGTCCAACTGGAGGCTGGCGGATTGATGGGGCTGGTGGCGCCCTTCTACAACGTAGGCAGCCTCGCGGGTTACAAGGCCGTGCAGATCCTTCGGGATCGCAGGCCGCCCGCGGAGATCCCCATCGAAACCCTGTCGCGCTTCTCCTTCGAGGTGAACATGCCGACTGCTCACGCGCTTGGCATATACCCGCCCATGCACATCCTGAGATACGCGCGCATGCGCGAGCGGTAGCCTGCTTCCACCGGGCAGGCGTGCTGCCAAGGCATAGAGGCGCCGCCTGCAAGTGCTCCCTGTCCCGTTCTCCCGCGGCCCAGCGGCGCGGGGCTCGTGTACACCGGAGACGCTTCGTGCACCATCTCGCTTGTCCATGGCCACTCCCACAGCGTAGATGCCTCGGATGAGCTTCCGTTACTCCGACGAGGTGCGGCGCGCGCTGGATGCAGAGGCGCCGCTGGTGGCGCTCGAGACGAGCGTGGTGGCCCAGGGCCTGCCGTACCCGGACAACCTCATTGCCGCCAGGGCCTGCGAGGAGGCCGTCCGCCGCGCGGGCGCCGTGCCGGCTCCCATCGCCGTGGTGGATGGCGAGGTGTGGATCGGGCTCGAAGAGTCCTCGATGATCCGGCTCGCCGAGAGCAAGGAGCGGCTGATGAAGCTCGGCTCGCGGGATCTGGCCGTGGCGCTGGCGTTGAAGGCCTCGGGTGGCACCACCGTGAGCGCCACCTGTGAGCTGGCCGCCGCCGCGGGCATCCGAGTCTTCGCCACCGGCGGCCTGGGCGGCGTGCACCGGAGCGTCAGCGAGCACTGGGACATCTCCCAGGACATTGGCGCGCTCGCCCGCTACCCCGTGGCCGTGGTGTGCGCGGGGGCCAAGTCCGTGCTGGATCTGCCCAAGACGATGGAGGCCCTGGAGACGGCGGGTGTGCCCGTCATTGGCATCGGCACGAACGAGCTGCCGTCCTTCTACAGCCGCAGCTCCGGCCTGCCGCTGGAGCACCGAGTCGATGACGCCGCGACGGCGGCTCGCATCGTCCGCGCCCGGAGCGAGCTGGGGCAGGGGGGCCTCGTGTTCACGCTGCCCCCTCCCGAGGAGATGGCGCTGCCTCGTGAGGAGGTGGAGCTGCACATCGCCGCCGCGCTCGCCGACGCCGAGCGCCAAGGCATTCGAGGCAAGGCCGTGACGCCCTTCCTGCTCGCGGACATGGCGAAGCGCACAGGGGGCAAGAGCCTCAAGGTCAACCTGGCGCTGCTCACGAACAACGCCCACTTCGCGGGCGAGCTGGCCGTGGCCCTGGCCCGCGGCTGAGTCGTCCCTCAGGGAGTCTGCCCGTCATGACCGACTTGCTCACCCAGCTGGATTCGGCGTCGCATGCCGAGCGCCTCCAACTCTATGAACGCTCTCAGCAGCGGCTGACGCATGAGGATGTGGTGCAGGCGCTGTCTTCCAAGCGTCCATGCCGGTTCTGGTTGGTGATTCGCTGGGAGGCGGGGGCTCCAGGCACAGCGCTTCCAGATCCCCAGGCGGCAATGAGGCGTCTGCGGGAGGGCAGGGCTGGCAAGGCGGACGTCGTAAGCCTCCTCTTGGCGCCCGATGCCTTGCGGGACGAAGCCCAGGACATTTTCGCTGTCCTCTCGGGGATGCGTGCCGTGGCGGTGTCTCACCGTGCGCCACGCCTCGCGGGGTGGCTGGTGAGGGCTGCTGCGATTGCCAGCATCGCGTTCGGTCGGCCTGAGGAGGGCTGGGCCGTCCTTGATACCGTGGGGACCGAGGGCTACGAGCCGGGCCTCATCCGAGTGGCTCGGATGTACGTAGATCCGCTGCGTGCCGATCCCGAGCTGGCGCGCTCAGGGTGGGTTCGCCGCGCGGCTAGCATCATCTGGGCCCAGCTGGAGATGCCTGCCCTTCGCACACTGCCCGTCCCGTTCGGATTGCCCATGACCGAGGCAGGCGAGATCGAGAACCCACGCCCTTTGATCGAGCGGTTGGATCAGTTGGGAGCTGTGCTCATCAGCAAAGCGCTCTCCAACCTTGTCGTGGCGATCCTCAAGCATGCCCGGGTTGAAGAGGAGACACCGTTCGTGGAGCCAGCGGGAGTAACGACCTGGAAGCTGCTGTGCGATCGCGTGTTGGACATCACCCGGCGCGTGGGGGGGCACCGCAGCGCAACGCCCGCGGCGATCGAGATGGCGCTCTCCGGTGAGTCTGCGCCTGTGCTCAGCCGCGACCTCCTCGTGATGGTGGCAGCCCGCATCAGCGAGCTGGATCTGTTGTCACGATGGGTGGCGTGCGCCTTGGTGCTCCGGTGGATCGAGGGCTCGGAGTTCGAGGTGCCTTGGTGGGGGATCTTCGCCTACGCAGCCGTACGGACCCTCTATGACCTGGGCCGTGTGGAGTTCTTCCCGGTCCGCCTGCGTCTCCTCGATGCGTTGATCGACAAGAATCTCCCCGCCATCTCCCGGGTGGACTTGCTCCTCTGGCGCGCCAACACGCGCGTGATGCTCGCGGGCAGTGATGCGGCCCAGCACGAACTCGGGCTTCAGGATCTCAGGGAGGCTGAAGCGCTGAGCCAGAGGAATGGAAATGTGGAGGAGGAAGTCCGGGCGGCGTGCGCACGGGCCCATGCCGAGGCGCTCGGCGTCCACGGGGCGGCGGATCAGAAGAACTGGCTGCTCGAACAGGCCGCGAACCGTTTGACCTCGCTTCTTGCTCGCGTGCCAGGCGAGAGGACGGCGCTCCCCCTGTATGAGGTGCTCGCGGAGATCGAGTCCCAGCGCGCCGAGCACGGGACCGCGAGCGCGGGAGACCGGGCTCTCCGCTACGCACGGCAGGCTGCGGTCGCGGGAGATTCCAACCCTCGCCACGCCACTAGCAACAAGGCCAGACTTGCGGAGCTCCTGCTCCTGTATGGGAAGGAGGAGGACAGAGCCGAGGCCATACGGCTGGCTCGGCAGGCCCTCCAGGAGCTTCCTGCCGACGCAGGGGAGATGCATGCCTCCATGCCCCATGCCGTGCTGGGCACGGCTCTCTTCAAGAGCGGAGCAGTGGCAGATGCTATCGGGCATCTCGAGCAAGCCTTGTCGTTGCAAATACGCCAGGCGGTGGCCCCGGCGCGCATCCTGACGCGGATCTCCCTCGGCAGGGCGTACCTTGCTCAGAACCAGCGAGCTGACGCTCGCCATCAGCTCGAGCGGGCCGAGGAGGAGGCCCGTGCCGTGGACGATCACGCCGGGCTCTACGATGCGGTCCAGCTGATCTCTGGCCTCGATCGGGAGGAAGGCAACGATGATATGGCGGACATCCGGCTTCAGGATGCGGAGCGGATCGTCGCGGGCACGTTTCGGCAGCCCCTCCTGGCGCTGGAGAGGCTCCGCCCTCGCCATTATGGCGCAGCGCTATCCGAGGAACTCCTCGCGCTGATGCGACGCTACCTCGAAGGCAAGCTGCCCAGAAGCGCCGAGGCGGATGAGATGCTTGCGCAGATCGTCGCCAACCATGCGGATGAGTTCCCGGCGGATCTCCAGGGCCGCTTCCTGATGGATGACGCGCGGGTCAGCGGGGATCCGGTCATCCGCGCGAAGCTCCTCGACTCCAAGGGACACACGGAGGAAGCCCTGTCCCTGCTACGCCAGGTCCTGGCCGAGGGCGGCGATCCGCGGGTTCAGTTGAACGCGGCAGCCACCCTCATCGTGCTTCTTCCCGAGGAAGCTCATGAAGAACGCCTCCAGGCGTGTGAGCTGGTGGAGGACCTCATCGGAGATAGCGAGGAGTATGCGGCCGCTCGCAATGATCTCGCCGAGGGGTTGAGGTTGTGCGCCAGGAATGATCAGGGGTTGCTCGCGCGGGCCCGGCGCCACGCGGACATGGCGGCGAAGCAGTTCCAGCATGATGCCAAGGCCCTTGAGATCAATACTCGCGTGCGAGCGAACATCCGCGCCGACCAGCTTGCGCGCAGTGCCATGCAGTCGACGTCGGCGGTGATCGAGCTGGCGGAGTGGCTCGAAAGGGGGCTGAAGCTTCCCGCCAAGGAACTCGCCGCCCGTCGTGAGCACGCCGCGATGATCTTGCTGCACCCAGGTCCGCTGGCTCATCCCCAGGCCTTGGAGGTGGCGGGCCGGCTGCTCGATCGTGTTCCCGAGAGCGAGGAAGCCCGGAGGCTCAAGCAGAGACTCCAGTGGATCCAGTCCAAGCTCCAAGAGCAGGCGACGGATCAGGTTCCTCCAGAAGGGGAGTCTCCTCAGGCCCCTTCGGTTCAGGGACCGTTCGATGAGGCTCCCGCCTGGGCCCTTGCGCTGCTCCAGGGGCGCGGTTCGAAGCTCGACCGCGCATTCAGCGCGGAGGACCACGAGACGATCTTCCAGGTGCTCACCGCGCGGCCCGACCGCGCGGACGCGTTGCTCGAGTGGGTCCTCGAGCAGGACGCCCTGGGAGATTCTGAAGGGCAGGATCTCATCGCCAATATCGCGGCAATGGCGCCCCGCGGGAGGATGACGCCGGATCTGCTCCAGACCGTGGAGGAGATCACGACTCGCAAGGGCTCTTTTCCCATGCTCCGACTGCGGGTGCTCTTGCACAGCCAGTCGCTCAACTGGGGGGATGGGACTCCCTACGCTCGCTCCGCGGATGAGCTGATCGCGGTCGCTCGGACCCCCGAGGAGCGCGTCGAGGCGCGCTTCTTGAAGGGCATCGAGCGCATGAATGCCCTGCAGCGCCACAGGCGCCCCGACGAAAAGCGGCAAGAGCTGGCGGAGTCGGCCCGCCGTTACCTCCGTGAGGCGCTCGATGAGGCCCGCGGGCTCCAGCTTCCAGAGGGGAGACTGTTCTCCCTGCTGGTCTCCGCGGGCAACTCCTTCCGTATAGGGCGGGCGCCCGACCTGGAGCAGGCCCTGGCGCTGTACCGGGAGGCGGAAGCGCTTGGCGCTCCCAACAAGCAAGGGGCCGCGAAGCTCTGGAAGGTACAGGCGAACGCACTGCTGGCGCGCAAGGCCCCGGGGGACGCCAAACGAGCACTGATACTCCTGGAGCAGTCCCTCGAGGTCCGGCGCGGAGGTTACCTGCGAGTCGAGACGCTGGTGGCGGCCGCCGAGGCCGAGATGGCGCAGCTGGACCGGGACGAACAGGTTCGCTTGAGCCGGGCGCTCTCGCGGATTGACGAGGCCGTCATCCATGCGGAAGCCCCTCACCGGCATGACTTGGTCAAAGCCCAGATCTATTACCTGGGGCGGCTCGTCCACCTGTCGCCGCACGACGAGGCCGCGCAGCGGCGGCTGGAGGCGCTTCACTCGCAATTCCCGGAGCTGGCCAAGGCGATTGATCGCGCGAAGCATGGGTGGACGGGCCCGGTTCCTCCTGACATGGTCGAGCTCATCAGCGAACTGGCCTTGCATCCCGCCATTACGGCTCTTGTCGAGGCCAAGCGTTCTCTGCTCCCGAGGAGGCTGTCCATGGGGCAGGAGGGAGCCGAGGCGGCCTTGGACGATGACTTCCCCGCCGACCTTGGGGAAGACAGCGAGCAACACCAATCCGTCCTCTCGCCACAGGATCTCCGGGCCCACGTAGACCAGCTCGTCAGCGCCGCAGGGCCAGAGGCACTTCCTGGCGCGGCGGTCGGGCGGGCGTCTGTCCTCGCTCAACTTACGGAGCAGGGCGTTGTCAGCGCCGAGGAAGTTCGGCGTTTGGCGGAGGAGGCGGAGCAGCACGTTCGGCGCATGCCGGATTCGGTGGCCCGGTGTTACCTGCTCCTGGAAGTGGCCCGGCTGTGGGCACCTGAGAGCCACTTCAACCACCCGGTGCGGGATTTCCGGCGCGCTGCCGCGCTCGCCCGGGAGGTGCTGGAGGCCTGCCCTCCGGGAAGTGCGCTCGCCCGCGATGCGTTGCACTCCCTGGCGCGTGCGACGCGATATCGCAAGGACGGCGATACCCGCACGCATCGGCGTGAGGCCGAGCGCCTCTATGAACAAGCCGCGCGAGAGTACGAGTCAGTCGGCATGAAGGATGTCGCGGCCCGTGTTCGGGTGCACCTCTCGGAGTTGAGGCAGGAACTCCACCCAGGAGGCACGGAGTCGCCCTTGCGAGAAGGGCTCTCCGCCGCACGCGAGGCCCTCGCCGCGACCGGCTCCGGCGCGCGAAGGGTCGACGCACAGGCCACACTGGCTTATTTCCTGACCTCGCTGGGCGCGGACCTGCAAACACCCGAGGGGAATGCCATGCTGGCCGAGGCCAAGAGCCTCTACGAGCACTTGGACTGGACGCAGCTCGTCTCTGGGGCGCGGGCCTCCGCCGAGAACTTCCAGACCATCTGTTTCGCGGAGCTGGCGCGCCGCGCGGGCAGACGGGGCGTGGCGATCGAGATCTGGCGCAAGCGTCTGGCTCAGGTGGACCGGGCTTCTCGTCCGGACGAGTGGGGATACACGGTCCATAACCTGGCGGACATGCTGCTGCGTGCGCCCACCGCGGCACAGCTCGAGGAGGGGTTGGACCTCGCCGAGAAGGCGCTTCAGGTCCGAACCCTGGAACACAACGCTCGGCATCATTGGGAGACGTGCTGGCTCATCGGCAGGACGGTGGTGGGACTCCTGGAGCAGTGGATCGATGACAGGCCCTGGCCTTTCTCCTTCTCACCCCAGACGCTGTGGAAGAGGGGCCTAACGGCTCTTCAGGGCGCGGGCCAGGCCGCACGGAGACTGGATGGTGGCGACCGGCTGAGGCAGGTGGCCGTTCAGCTCTTTGGGCTCGCCATGTCCTCTTCCTCTCGCGAGGAGTACGAGCAGACAGCGGAGTTGGCCTGGAAGGATCTCGACGAGGCCCGGCCCTACATGCTCCTCGACGAGGAGGCAGGTGCGGAGGAGGCGCGGTGGGGAGCGGACATCACGGCCGGCCTTGCCAGCGAACTCTCCGAAGAGGGCATCGTGGGAGTCTCGGACGGACGGCTCGCGTTCCTGCTCTCGGGCGAGAAGGCGGAGCGCGTGCTGAAGTGGATGGCCCGGACCCTCGGCGCCGCGCAGCGGCGGCTCGCGGGCCGGACGGCTCAGCCGGACACCGTGTCACGCGAGACCTGGGTGGAGTGGCTCTCGGTGATCCAAGCGGGTGATGCCCGGGACATTGCCCGCGTGTTGGACCGGATTCGTCAGTCCGAGAACTCATTCCTTCGAGGAGAGCCGGATCTGACGCAGACCTGGAACTGGCTCCAGACACGTCCCGGCTCCGTGGCCGTGGCTGTTCTGGAGACGCCGATGGGCTTGCTCGCCGCCATTCTCGAGCACAGTGGGCGACGTACGGTGCACATCGCTGCCCTCGAAGTCGAGGCGCCTCCGCTCGATGAACCGAGTGTTGCCGCCGGACTGGACGCGAGCGGTGGGAGCGCTGCGTATGGTGCCCTGCTGAGCTGGGCGAAGGAGTGCGTGACCCTTCCGCTGCAGCGGCAGTTCTCTCAGCCGCCCACGCAGATTCTCTGGGTGCCCACGGGAGTCTTAAGGATGCTGGCTCCCGCGGACGTGTGGCCTTCGTCACCCGTCACGTGCGCGGTGAGGCTCGATCTGGAGACTCGCGCGCATCCCGCGCGTCCCAGGCGGACGCTCGTGGCAGTGGCGGATCCCGGGCTTGGCTGCGACGAGGCCCAGGAAATTCCGGATGCCATCCCCGCAGGTGTACGGCTGGCCCGTCTCGCGGAACAGGTCGGCCCGGTGCGTGTACGGATGAGCCAAGGCCGGGCTTTCGGCGAGTCGCTGGAAGGCGAGTGTCCTGGGTTGGAGCGCGGTCCCGCCTCTCCTGACGATGTCTTGCGCGAGCTGCCGGAGGTGGATGTCGCCCTCTTCCTATGCCACGGCGAAGTGTCCAGCCCACACGAGGCCCGGCTGCTGCTGCTCGACGAGTCAGGGAAGATCGCCGCGTTGGACATGGAGCGGATGGCCCAGGATCCGCGGCGCCTGGCGGGGATGCTGGTCGTCCTGCTCTCCTGCCAGACCGGACGCGTGGGTGACTGGCTCCACCGCGCAGCGGGACTCTCCGGGGCGCTGCTTGCATGCGGAGCCAGGAGTGTGGTGGCTCCCCTGTGGCCTGTTCGGACCGGGCCTGCGGTGGCGGTGGGAGAGGCCGTCCTGAGCGCGCTCTCCACCCACGCTGATCTCTCCGTCGCCCTTCACCAGCTGCGCGCACCGGAGCGTGGCTCGGTCCTGGGTGGTCCCATGGGAGCTGCTCAGCGCGAGTTCGAGCAGTCGTGGTCCCTCAAGGCATTCGTTCACTGGACGGCATGAGCCATCGCCCCTGGATCCACGCTTCAGGGAGCTGGGAGGTCTCCTCCAGCAGCCGTTCCAGCTCCTTCGTTGTCGGCAGGGAAGGTGCCGCGATGGCGATGACGAGCGTGTCATCATCCGCGCCGTGGAGGCGCCACTCCTCGAGTCGCCAACGATCCGCGCTCCGAGTGTAACCGGCATCCCGGAGCAGTTCCTCGCCCATGTGGTGCTTCGCATCGACGACGAACAATCGGAGCTGCCAGTCAGGACGGCAGTGGCCTTCGACCTGGGCCTCGAACTCGCGCTCCGCCCTTCCATGGAGGACCCCGACAGGTTGCAGCGTCGCGTTCGTGATGAGCTCCCCCAGCGCCTTCGCCCCTTCCTGGCCCGCGCGGGAGATCCGCTCCTCGATTCCAGCCAACGCCGCTGTGAGCCATCTCTGGGCTGCGGCCAGGGGACCCAGGGCTGACGACAGTCCGGCGAGGAGCGCATTCCAGAGAGCCTGTCCGGCCTGTCCGGACACGGGGAGGCGTGCGTGAGCCAGAGGGGCGAAGCTGACCAGCGTCCTGGAACTGGGGGAGAGAATGGTTTGCAATCGCTCCTGGATGCGCGCGATCTCGGCGCCGAGGCCAAGCACCTCGTTGACCACCAGGAGATCCTCGACAGCCAGCAGCCGATCCCGTGCCTCGTCCACATCGTGGGCCGAGAGGGAGGCTCGGAGCCCATCCAGGATCTCATCCGTTCGAAGGCGGCCTTGGAGCAGGCGTGTGATCTCAGACTCGTCGCGTGCCAGGAGGGCCTCCGCTGCCAAGAGGGGAGCCGCGAGTTCAGGCTCCTTCGCGGCGAGGGGCCGTGCATGCCCGATGGCTCGGACCAGCCTCCACGCTTCGAAGGTGCGCTGCGGTGGCTGCCGGCTGGCCTCGGTGAGTTCGCGAAGCACCCCTCGCTTCCAGCTGGAACTCATGGAGGTCATGTCCTTTTCCCAGCGGTGATGCGCTTCCTGGTAGTAGTCGTCGTCATCGACACCGGCGCTGTCATGGATGGGAAGATCCGGGCGGAAGGCCGTGCGGACCATGCAGGGCGCTGCCCTCTTCACGGCAACGAGAACACCCCTGGGGGTGCAGCACAGGAGGCTCTCGGGCTTGGCGCCCCAGAGCGTCTTGGGGCTGCCAAGCTCGCGGAGGTAGGCCGGGCCGTAATACTGGTCATGGTGTTTTTTCAGCAGCGCATAGCAAGGCTTGGGAACGTGGGGCAGGGAGTCTCTCGACTCGCCCCAGGCCGGTGTCGGTGGAGGATCCGGGCAGCCCTTCTCCTTCGCGGCAAGGAAGAGGGGGCGGATCTCGACGCGTGCCAACTCATCCCAGTGTTCGATGGGGTTGTAGAGGTGCTGCCATACGTGGGTGGCCTGCTTGTTGTCCCGGATCGGGTACACGTTCCCCCATTGGGGATGAAACACGGGGCGCAGGGACTCGGTCATGCCTTGGGGCTCATGGAAGGGGCGGGAGGGGATCTTGCGCGACCTTCCGCCTCTTCGCTACGTGCCTCGCACCGCGCTCCAGAGGGACACGGCGCCGAAGATGAAGAACAGCGAGGCGGCGACCCACCGCAGCCACTTCATCTGCACCCGGCCCGCGAGCTTTTCCCCGAGCAGCACCGCCAGCCCATCCGAGAACATCATCCCCAGCGTCGTCCCCGTGGTGACTTGCAGCACGCTCTGGTAGCGCGCGGCCATGGCCACCGTGGCCAGCTGCGTCTTGTCTCCCATCTCCGCGAGGAAGAAGAGGACCACCGTCGTCAGGAACGCTCCGAAGCGCGGAGGCTTCTCGGACTCCTCGAGCGTGTCCGGCTTGAGCGTCCACAGCCCGAAGGCGATGAAGGTGGCCGCGAGGATGCCCGCCATCACTCGGTGGGGCACGTGCGAGGACAGCCAACTGCCCACGCTGGAGGCCAGCGCGTGGTTGAACAGCGTGGCGGTGAGGATGCCCGCCATCACCACCCACGGCTTGCGGAACCGGGCGGCCAGCGAGAACGCGAGCAACTGAGTCTTGTCGCCCATCTCACTGGCGGCCACGAGGAGGAACGAAGTCACCACCGCTTCCATCACGACACTCCTGTCTGTGGCCGAGGTGCCGTGGGAGCCTTGCGCGCGCACGAGCCCATGCGGCGCGCCTAGCGCTTGCGCGAGAACCAGCCCATGAGGGCCTCGAGCTCGCGGCGGTCCACCTCGTCGAAGGCGGTCTTGTGCTCCGAGTCGATGTCGAGCACGGCAATCAGCTCGCGGTTGGGACCGAACACCGGCACGACGATCTCCGACGCCGAGCGCCCATCGCACGTGATGTGCCCGGGGAAGGCGTGCACGTCTGGCACCAGCACCGTCTCGCGCGTGGCCGCCGAGGCGCCACACACGCCCTTGCCGAAGACGATCTCCAGGCACCCGAGCGTCCCCTGGTACGGGCCCACCCGCAGCAGCTTGCCCGGCTGCACCACCCGGTAGAAGCCCGTCCACAGGTGCCCGAAGGCATGGTGCAGCAGGCAGCTCATGGTGGACATGCCGGCGATGTCGTCGTCGATGCCTTCCAGCACTGCTTCGACGTGCCGCTTCAGCTCCGCGTACGCCTCCGCCTTCGACTTGCCGCGCAGATCCAGGGTGACTTCAGCCATGGTGGGAACCTCGACAGGTGCGGTGGCGCTGGGGCGCCGCTGGGGCGCCCCTTTTACCCGAAAATCCCTGTACGCCAGCAGGCGCCCTGCAGCGATGGGGCTTCACCCCGTAAGCCTGGCTGCTCGCTCTCCTGGGAAGCCGGGCTTTCGCTGAAAGAGAGCCCCCGCTGGGCCTCAGCTGGCGGCGTTCGCCGGGGAGGCGGTCTCGGGCTCGGCCTTCTGGGCTGCTGGAGCCTTCTCCGCCTTCTCCGCCTTCTGCAGCAGCCCGTAGCGCTTGGCCGCGGACTCAAGGATGCGCCCCACGAGCTGGGTAAAGGACATGCCCTTCTCACGGGCTCCGAGCGCCAGCTCGCTCTTGTCCTCCAGATAGGGGTTCGGGTTCACCTCGAGGACGTACGGATCTCCAGCCTCCGAGATGCGGAGGTCGATGCGCGCGTAGTCCTGCAGCTTGAGCCCGCGGTAGGCCAGCAGGGCGGCCCGCTCCACGCGCTGGCGCAGCTCCGGCGTGATGTTGCGGGCGATGACGAGCTTGGGAGAGCCCTCCGTCTCCGGGCCGAACTTCACCTCCCGGTCGGAGATGGTCGGCTTGTTCTTGTCCCAGTTGCCGAAGTCCAGCTCGACGATGGGCAGGATCTCCGGCATCTCCTTGGGGCCGATCACGCCCACGTACACCTCGCGGCCCTCGATGAACTCCTCCGCGAGCGCCTCGTCCTGCAGCTCCTTGCGGATCTCCTGCACCCGCCGCGTCAGCTCCTCCCAGGTGCGCACCAGCGACTTCTTCCCGATGCCAATCGAGGCGTCACTGCGCGACGGCTTGACGATCAGCGGGAACTCGAGATCTCCATTGGTCTCCACGGTGACGCCGTCAAAGGTGGCGAAGTCCGCGGTGGGGATCTCGTGGTACTCCAGCAGCTGCTTGGTGAGGATCTTGTCCTGCGCCAGCAGCAGCCCCGCCGTCCCCGAGCCGGTGAACTTCACCCGCGCCATCTCCATCAGCGCCGCGACGTTCACCTCCATCCGGTAGTCCTCGGCGAACGTCTCGCAGAGGTTGAACACCAGGTCGCACTTCGAGCGGTCGATCTCCGTGAGGATGTCGAAGACGCGATCGCTCACGGCGATGGTGGAGACCTCATGCCCCAGCTGCTTGAGGGACTCACCCACCTGGGTGGTGACGGGATCCACCGGCTCTCCGTCCGGCTGGTAATGCAGGATGGCGATCTTGAGAGGTGGTACCGGCATGGCCCCTCAAGTGTAAGTCCTCGCCGCGCCCGGTGCATCCGGGCTCCCGAGCGCTGGCGCACTTTTCGTCCGCGCCGCTCAGTCCACGTCGAAGAAGCGGTCCGTGTAGAGGTAGTTCATCGCCAGCGCCGTGACCAGCGAGGTGAGCTTGGTGAGGTACTCGCGCGTCTTGTCCAGATGGATGGAGAGGCGCAGCGCGATGGCCCGCTCGAGCAGGTGGTCCACCAGCGCCACCACCACCGGCCGGCCCACGCCGCTGTACTGCGTCACGGACTGGATCAGCGACTGGCGCTCGGCGCGGATGAGCATCTCCGCGCTGGCCGGCGCGGTGTCCGGGGGCTCGAACAGCCCGAGCAGATCCTGATCCAGGTGCTCGCGCAGCTTCAGCTCCACGCGCTCCTCGAGCTGGCGCTGGCGGTAGTGATCGAGGACCGTCTCCTCCATGTCCTCCACGTCGAGGTCCCGCTCGGCCAGCTGCACGAGCGGCGGCGTGCGGCCCACGCGCTTGATCACCTCGTCCATGTACTGGAGCTTCTTGAGCGCGCCCCAGCCCGCGTAGCGCTTGGTCCAGTCCAGCCCCGGCGTCAGCCACACCGCGAACGTCTCGGCGAAGTCCTCGTCCGGGTGCTTCTGCGCGTACCAGCCGGAGATGTGGACGACATATTTCCGGCTGAACGGCCGCGGCTTGTAGTTCTCGTTGTAGGGCTTGGAGTAGTCCCCGAAGAGCTTCCGCCACTCGTCCGTGTCATAGAGGCGGTAGGCGTAGTTGAAGGCGTGCCCGGCCTCGTGGCGCAGGTACATGAGGATCTCGCGCTCCGTCTCCGCGTCGCCGCTCAGCTCCGCCTCGATGGAGTGCAGCCGAGGATCCGCCAGGTAGAACGGCAGCCCGATCACCGGCACGCCGGACGGGCAGCCCCACTGATCCGACAGGTAGCACTCTGGCAGGAAGGAGATGCCCTTGGCCTCCAGCTCGCTGTAGAGCTGCTGGATGAAGCGCTCCAGGGCCGTGCCCCTCAGGTGGAGCTTGAGATCCTTGATGCGGGCCTGGAGCAGCGCCTCGCGCTCGGGACGGCGGGGGGAGTCCGCCGCCTCATGCGGGTCTGCGAGGGTCTTCTCTCGGAAGGTGATCTGGGAGGGCGAAAGCATCGGGTCCCCGGAAGGCCCCGGAGTCTAATGGCAGGGCCTGGGGGGTAAATTGGCTCGCTTCCTGCTGGGTGCAAACCCCTGGAACGACTGGACTCTATGGCCTCAAACGACCCCTGAAGGGGCCGTCCTGGGGCCTGGCAGGCGAGCAACCCGGTGGCTGGCGGGCGGCTACTCGAAGACGGACATGTCGTTGCCGCCGCCGTTGGGCTTGGGCGGCTTTTTGTTGCCCGGAGGCGGGCGGGAGATGGCCGGCAGCGCCACGTCCACCGGCATGGTGTCCCCGGAGACGGCGCTGAGATCGAGCGGGCGCTCCACGTCCTGGTAACCCGCGAGATGGAAGGTGAGCTTGTGCTTCTGGTCTCGGGACAGCTGCAGGCTCATGGGCGTGGTGCCGATCTGCGAGCCACCGCCGTCGAGGATCGCGGCGCCTGGAGGCGTAGAGGAGAAGTTCACCGTGACCATCGCGTTGACGGTGGGCGCTGGAGGCTTCGTCACCTCCTGGGCGGGAGGCTTGGACGGGGGCGGCTTGGGCGGCTCGGTGCGAGGGACCTCGACCACCTGGGGCTGCTGAACCGGCGTCGGGGTTCCTCCGCCCTTGATGAAGATCACCGCGGCGCCCGCGGCGAGCAGGAACAAGGGGATGCCGACCAGCGCCACCTTCTTGCCGGTGGACATGCCCTCGGCAGGCTCCGGCGCTGCGGCAGGCGGGAGCGGAGCGGGAGTCGGCGCGTGAGCCCGCTGAGACGCTCCACTGCCCGCGGGCCGGAGCCGCGCGCCCGAGGAGGCGCTCCCGGCGGCGCCCTTGGAGACGACGACGTTGGAGGGCAGCGAGCCGCGAGCGGGAGACGCGGCGGAAGGCCTCGAGGGCCGAGCGCTGCTGGCGCTGCCGGCTCCCTTGCGAGCGGCGACTCCGGAGACGCTGGGCCTGCTGCCGCTGCCAGGGCCTTCGCGTCCCGGGGTGCCACCCGAGGGCCGCGCGTCCAGCTGCTCGGGCGTGAGGTCCGCGACGGCGTCCAGCATCGCCTCGATGAACTCCTCGGCGGACTGGAAGCGATCCTCCTTCTCGCGTGCGAGGCCCTTCTGCATGAAGGCATCAACCGAGGCGGGCACCGGAGCGCCCTGGCGCTTGGTGTTCACCGCGGGCACCGTCTGGGTCAGCGCGGCGGTGAGCGCCTTGCGCACGGTGTTGGCGCCGTAGGGCGAGGTGCCCGTGAGGCAGAAGTAGAAGACGCCCGTGAGCGAGTAGAGATCGGAGCGCTGATCCACCACCTCGCCGCCGGCCTGCTCGGGAGGCATGTACTGCGGGGTGCCGAGCACCTGGCCGGTGGAGGTGAGCTGATCCTCCTCCTCCTGCTCCAGCGCCTTGACCAGGCCGAAGTCCAGCACCTTGACGAAGTCCTTCCCGTCGAGCTGCTGCACCATGATGTTGTGCGGCTTGAGGTCGCGGTGGACGGCGTTCTGCTCGTGCGCGTGGGCCAGCCCTCGCGCCGCCTGCTCCAGGACGTTGACGGCGCGCCGCAGGGACATGGGCCCGTCGCGCTTGACGAGCTCCTTGAGGCTGTCGCCCTCCAGGAGCTCCATCACGTAGTAGCAGGTGTTGTCCGGGGCGCGGCCGAAGTCGTAGATGGTGATGACGTTCGGGTGGCGCAGGCGGCTGGCGACCTCGGCCTCGCGGCGGAAGCGCTCGAAGAAGGTGGGCGCGGCGGCCAGCGCCGGGTTCAGCGTCTTCACGGCCACCGGGCGCTGCACGCTGGTCTGCGTGGCGCGGAAGACCATGCCCATGCCACCCTGGCCGAGCACACTCTCGATCTTGTAGCGGCCATCCAGCACCTGGCCCAGCAAGGCCATGCTGGCTCCGCCGCAGAGGTGGTCAGGTCCGTCGGTGCTTCCACAATGGGGACAGGGGGAGGCCATTGGGGCCGGAGTATAGGCAACCCGGGCGTGAGGCCCAACGGGGATGCGCTGAGCGCAGGGGAAGCAGGCAGGCAACCAAACCGTTCCCGAAGGCGCTCAGGGCTGTTACATCCCCCGCCGCCATGAGCCTCCTCATCGCCCAGGATATCTGCCTCGCCTACGGCAAGAAGGTCCTCTTCGAAGATGCCAGCTTCACCCTGGGCCCCCGGGACCGTGTAGGCCTGGTGGGCGCCAACGGGACGGGTAAGAGCTCGTTGATGAAGATCGTCGCCGGGGTGCAGCACGCGGACTCGGGGACGGTCTCCTTCGCTCGGGGAGCCCGGGTGGGCTACCTGCCGCAGGAGCTCATGGGCCTGCCCTCGGGGACGGTGGTGGAGGCGGTGCTGAGCACCGTGCCCGGCCGAGACAAGCTGGAGTCCCGCCTGAAGAGCACCGAGGAGGCGCTCGCCCAGGCCCCGGACGAGGCCACCCAGCTGGAGCTGTCCCAGGAGCTGGCGGACCTGCACACGGAGCTGGATCACTTCGAGGACCACTACGGCCGGCACCACGCCGAGCGGATCCTCAAGGGCCTGGGCTTCCGGGACGCGGACTTGGCCAAGGCCACGGGGGCGCTGTCGGGCGGGTGGCGGATGCGCGCGGCGCTGGCGGGCTTGCTGCTGCAGGATCCGGATCTGCTGCTGCTGGACGAGCCCACCAACCACCTGGACGTGCCCACGCTCACGTGGTTCGACGACTTCCTGCGCCGCTCGAACAAGGCGCTGATCCTTATTTCTCACGATCGAGACTTTCTCAACCGGCAGGTGGGGAAGGTGCTGGCGCTGGAGATCGAGGGCCTGCGCTCGTACGTGGGCAACTACGACGCCTACAAGCGCCTGCGGGCCGAGGAGATGGAGCTGCTGCGCGCCCGGGCCGCGAAGGTAGAGGCCCGCCGCGCCGAGCTGCAGTCCTTCATCGATCGGTTCGGAGCCAAGGCGACCAAGGCCCGGCAGGCGCAGAGCCGCGCGAAGATGCTGGAGAAGCTGGAGGAGGTGCACCTGCTGGAGGAGCGCGACACGGTGCACTTCCGCTTCCCGGAGGTGGAGCGCTCGGGCCGGGACGTGGCGATGATGGAGGGGGTACGCAAGAGCTACGGCAGTCATGTGGTGTACTCGGGGCTGGACGCGCGAGTGGAGCGAGGTCAGCGCATCGCGGTGATCGGGGCCAACGGCGCGGGCAAGACGACGCTGCTGAAGATCCTGGCCGGGGAGCTGGCGCCGGACGGCGGCGAGGTGAAGCTGGGGCACAACGTGGTGATGGGCTACTACGCGCAGCACCACGCGGACACGCTGGACAAGCGCAACACCATCCTGGAGGAGGTGCGCCCGCTGGCGGCGGACAGGCCGGAGAGCTACGTGCGCGGAGTGCTGGGCGCGTTCCTGTTCTCGGGCGATGACGTGGACAAGCCCATCGGGGTGCTGTCGGGCGGCGAGCGGGCGCGCGTGGCGCTGGCGAAGCTGCTGTTGAGGCCCTCGAACTTCCTGCTGATGGACGAGCCCACCAACCACCTGGATCTGGACTCGACGGAGATGCTGATCGACGCGCTGGCGAGGTACGGCGGGACGCTGCTGTTCGTCTCGCACAACCGGGCGTTCGTGAACCGGCTGGCCAGCCAGGTGTGGGACGTGGTGGACGGCAAGGTGGTGCCGTACTCGGGCAATCTGGACGAGTACCTGTACCACCAGGAGCAGCTCCGCCTGGCGGCCGAGGCGGCGGCAGCGGGAGAGAAGGGCAAGGGCAACGACAAGGTCGCCCCGGGCCCGGTGACGGAGAAGGAGCGCAAGCGGCTGGAGGCCGAGGCCCGCCAGCGCCGCAGCGTGGTGGAGGGGCCCATCAAGAAGGAGATCGCCCGGATCGAAGAGCGGATCTCCAAGCTGGAGGCCGAGCAGAAGGAGCGCGAGGCGCAGCTGGCGGATCCGGTGCTCTACAACGACTTCGCTCGGGCCAAGCCGCTGATGGACACGCACCGGGCCGGCAAGGAGGAGCTGGAGTCGCTGTACATGGAGTGGGAGGCCGCGCAGGAGAAGCTGGCCGCGGCCTCGGCTTCCCTGGGGTGAGTTTCCCTTCCTCGGGCGTAAGGCACAGATGGGATCACCCCCTGTGCTACCCTGGCGCAAGCCAGGTGCCTCACTGGCTCTGAAGGAGGGAGGGCTTGCGCAAGCAGCGCCCGCTCATTGCCCATGTCAAATCCGGACAAAGACAATCAGCCCCTCGCTTCGACTCTGACCCTCACGCCAGGGAATCCTGCTTCCCCCGGGCCGAACCGTGAGGGTGAGAAAGGCGGCCAGGCCGTCGCCGGTGTGGAGCGTGTCCCCGCCTCGCCTGAAAGCCCGAGCTTCCCGGTCACCGACTGGGAGCGCTACGAGTTCCTGGAGGTGTTGGGCCACGGCGGGATGGGAGAGGTCTACAAGGCGCGTGATAGGCGCTTGGGGCGCATCGTTGCGCTCAAGTTCATCCGTGGAGCGGATCCGGATCTGGTCATGCGCTTTCTTCAGGAGGCTCGCGCGCAGTCCCGCATCGATCACCCGAATGTCTGCAAGGTGTACGAAGCAGGAGAGGTGGCCGGGAAAGCCTACATCGCCATGCAACTGGTGGCAGGCCAGCAACTGGATCGGGCCGCCGCCAAGATGTCACTGCCCGAGAAGGTGGGGGTGATGAAGCAGGTGGCCGCAGCAGTGCATGAGGCGCACCGGCTGGGCGTCATCCACCGGGATCTCAAGCCCAGCAACATTATGGTGGAGCGAGGAGAGGATGGACGCTGCATCCCCGTGATCATGGATTTCGGGCTGGCCTACGAAGTCAGCCAGGGACATGGGCTGACAGTGACCGGAGCGTTGCTGGGGACGCCGTCGTACATGGCCCCAGAGCAAGCGCGGGGGGACACGCGGAACATCGATCGTCGCACGGATGTGTATGGGCTTGGGGCGACATTCTATGAACTGCTGGTGGGAGTGGCTCCGTTCACTGGAGCCACGCTCATGGACACGCTGGCGAAGGTACTCGACGAGGAGCCACCCCCGCTGCGTGTGCGCGAGCCTCAACTCGCCAAGGACTTGCAGACCATCGTTCTCAAGTGTCTGAGCAAGGAACCGAACCAGCGTTATGCGTCCGCTCGGGAGCTGGCCGAGGATCTGGATCGCTATATCGACGGCGAGCCGATTCTGGGGCAGCGGCAAAGCTTGGTGTACAGATGGAAGAAGCAAGCGCAAAGGCACCGAGCACTCGTGGGTGTCTCGGGCGGGGCCTTGGTCATCATCCTGCTCCTCGCGGCGTTCGGGCTCCGCGCCTGGGTGGAGGGGAGACGCACACAGGAGCGAGCGCGGCTGGCCGAGCAGCTGGGGCAGCAGGTCAAGGAGATGGAGCTGTTCCTGCGGACCGCGTACGGCCTGCCACTGCACGACACCAGTCGGGAGCAGCAGTGGGTGCGAGAGCGGATGGCGCGGATCGCCTCCCAACAGCAGCAACTGGGCGACGAGGACGGAGGGCTGGCACACTATGCACTGGGGCGCGGCTACCTTGCATTGCATGAGCCCGACAAGGCACTCGAGGAATTGACGCGAGCGATGGACATGGGAGTGGACTCGCGGGAGTTGCACTACGCTAGGGGACGCGCGCTCGGCGAGTTGTATGAACGGGCCGAGCAGGCGCTACGTGCCCAGACGGCGGCCACCGAGATAAAGCAGCAGCGTGAGCTTGAGCAAAAGTACCTCGAACCCGCCATCCAGTCGCTCGAGCGCAGTCGAGGATTGGAACTGGAGTCATCCCATTATCTTGAAGGCCTCATTGCCTTCTTGCGGCATGACTACAAGAACGCGGCACAGGCTGCGGAACAGGCCGCGGTCGAGGCTCCGTGGATGTATGAGGCTTTGACACTCGCAGGCGATGTGGCCTTCAACCAACGGAGGACGCAAGTCGTTCGTCCTGGCCTCGATGGGGCGAGTACCGCCTTGCTCAAGGCAGTGGGCCTGTACGAGCAAGCGGCAGATATTGCGCGGAGTGATCCACGCAACTACGAGGCACTTGCGGAAGTATGGCTTCTTCAGTCTCAGATAGACCGTAATCAGTCACGATCAGAATGGCCATCGTTGGTGCGAGCCCTCGCAGCGAACGACAAAGCTCTTCAGGCGTCGCCTCTGCGAGCATCAGCGTACAATGAACGAGCCCGCATCTTGAGGAGTTGGAATCAGGAAGTGAACTCCCGGTCGAGCCTGATTCAGGCCGCGGCCATCTCCGCCGCTTCTCGTGCCGTGGAGTTAGATCCGGCAAGTGCGGAGGCCTACTACGTAGTGGCTTCTTTGTTGGAGGGGCGTGCCAGTCAATTAGCCGACGAAGGCAAGGATCCGGACGTTGTCTGGGATGAGGCGGTCACCTCGCTCAATCGGGCCATCGAACTACAGCCCAGCAATATGGGCACGATCGGCCAGTTCGCACGACTCTATTTGGCGCGAGGCGATTATTTACTGGAGCGAGGCCAAGACCCCAGTGATGCGTATGCGGAGGCTGAGCGTTTCTTCAATAGAGTGATTCGTGGCGACTCGTTGGTGTGGAATCTCGGCACTGTGGCCAATTTCCTGATGGATCTTCACGCTGGCTTGGCTGAATACCGCCTGTCGATCGGACTCAATCCCGAGGATGAAGTCCAGAAAGTGCTCGAAGTGGGGCAGCGAGCCCCCGCCAGGGCTGTGAGGCGGGATAGAATGGCCCGTGCCGAGCTGACACGAGCCCAGTATCTCATCAACAATGGTGGTGACCCGCAGCCCTCATTCGAGCGGGCTCGGGGCTACTTCGAGGACGAGGAGCGGATTCGTGAGGACGCGGCGCGCTCCCTCGGTCGTAAACCGGATTGTATCGGCTGCGAGCTCATGGGCGCGCGGCTGGATCTGGAGGAAGCCCTCTGGGTTCGGCAACGAGGGCAGGTGGCCTTACCGCTTCTCATGGACGCGCTCGCTAAAGCCCGACGCGCAGTGGAGCAGGGGCACAGCAGCATGAGCCACTTGGAACTGGCGCGGGTCTATTGGCGCCTCGCGGAGGCGCAGCCAGTGGGAGAGGCGCCGACGGCTATCACAGAAGGGTTTGCGCAGGTGGAACTGGTGCTTCAGCGAAATCCGTCTCTGGCGCACGCTTACGCCATCCGTGGAGGGCTTTTTCTCGTAAAGGCACGAGCCGCCCGCAAACCAGCGGAGCGCCTCGATGCGGTTCACCAAGCACAGGCTGCGATGGCACAGGCCTTCAATCTCAATCCGCTGTTGAAGCGGGAGTACGCTGCGGTCGCGCACGAAGTGGAGTCAATGCTCTTGCCGTCAGAGGCGCGGATTTCGCCATAGAGTGCTGTGTCGGCAGTGATCATCAGTCCTGCCGGAGCTCCAACCGGGGCGCGTTCGCGTGATCCGGGGGCTTCTGCTTGTTGCCCAGGCGCCAGGCCACGAGTCCTCCTCCCGCCATGATCATCCCCACGGCGGCGAGCGCCCACAGCAGCCCGGTTCGCTGGTGCGGCTGGAAGAGGGCTCGTGCTGACAGGGTTGGCGCCTCATCCGAGGGCCGGCTCGGCTTCGCGGGCGGAGGCTGGACGAGCCGGAGCCTTGGCGGCGTCTCCACCTTCGTGATGGCAAGCCCCGGCCGAATCGGTACTGAGGAGCGCGGAGGAGGCGGCGGCGGCGGTGAGAAGCGCGGCGGCGGTGAGAAGCGCGGCGGCACGGCAGCGATGCGCGGCGGCGGAGGAGGCTCGGTGCGAGGTGAGTGGCTCGGTGGAGCCGGGGCCTCCGTGGGCGCGCTGTCGATCATCTTCGACACGAACTGCGCGATCCGGTGCACGCCCACCTTCTTCCCCGTGGAGAGGATGAAGTCCTCCAGATCCGACTGGAACGCCCGGCAGTCCGGGTAGCGCTGCTCGCGATCCTTGGCGAGCGCACGATCGAGGATCTTCGATACCGCCTTGGGCAGATCCGGCCGGCGCTCCACCGCGGGCACGGGTGGCTCGTAGAGGATCGCCTGGGCCATGCTGGCTTCGGTGGTCGCGTTGAACGGCTTGCGGCCGGTGAGCAGCTCGTAGAAGACGATCCCCAGCGCGTACACGTCCACGCGCCGATCCAACTCCTTGTTGCGGATCTGCTCGGGCGCCATGTACGAGAGCTTGCCCTTGATGACTCCGGTCAACGTGCGGTGGCTCTGGTTGGCCGCCTTGGCGATGCCGAAGTCCACGATCTTCACCGCGCCCTGCCGGGACAGCAGGATGTTGTCGAGGCTCACGTCCCGGTGGATCAGCCCCAGGTGCTGTCCCGTGTCCGGATCCTGAAGCTCGTGAGCGAAGGCCAGCCCCTCGCAGGCCGTCGCGATCAGCCGGGAGCAGAGCACCGGGGACAGCGCCATCTCGAGCGCGTTCACCCGCTTCAAGAGCGCGCGCAGGTTGAGGCCGTTGATGTACTCCATGGCCAGGTAGTACGTGCCGTGGGCCTGCCCGAAGTCGAAGATCTGGACGATGTGAGGGTGCGTGAGCCGCGCGGCCAGCTTGGCCTCGGTGAAGAACATCTCCACGAAGGCCTCATCCCCCGCCAGGTGCGGCAGGATGCGCTTGACCACGACTTCTTTCTCGAAGTCCATGGGGCCCGCGACCTTGGCCAGCCAGACCTCGGCCATTCCCCCGATCGCGAGCTTGCGGATGAGCCGGTATTTGCCGATCTGCATCCCGGCAAGCTCGATCCGGGAGGCAAAGTCCGCGACCCCACCCGCGCGAGGATCCGCGCGCACTGTCCGTGCGAGCACAGGCCGACTGCCCGGGGGCTGACGGATCCCTCGAAGGGCCGAGGGCAGTGCCAACCCTCAAGAAACGAGAGTCGCTTCGCCAGGCAGGGCGCTCAGCTCCGTAAGGGCAGCGTGGCGGGCAGCGCGCCGGAGAGCGCCCTCATGGCCGAGGCCAGCTCATCGATCGTGAGCGACATGTCCGAGGCGCCCATGCGCAGCGCCGCCTCGGGCATGTTCGGGACGACGCAGCTCTCGGGGTTCTGCACGAGCGTCAGGCCCCCCGCGCGACGGATGGCCTGCAGCCCCATGGCTCCGTCCGTGCCCATGCCCGTCAGCACCGCGCCCCCGGCCCGGTTTCCATGGGCGCGCGCCAGCGACGTCAACAGCGTGTCTCCCGCCGTCACGTGGCGGCCCTGGACCGACTCCACGAGCAGCTCACCCGTGATGAGCACCTGCATCAGGTGCCCGTCCGGCGCCAGGTAGACGTGGCCCGGCTGGGGCCGGGTGCCCGTGCGTGCCATCTCCAACTGCAGCGGCGAGGCCGCCCCCAGCCACTGGCGCAGCCCCGAGGTGAAGCCCACCGACACGTGCTGGGCGATGAAGATCGGGTAGGGCAGGCTCGGAGGCAGCAGGGACAGCAACATGGCCAGCGCGGGCGGGCCTCCCGTGGCGGCCACCAGCCCGAAGCCGTTCACCCGCCCTCCGCGCAGCATCGGCGGCGGAGCCGGGTGGCCGAGCACCAGCTTGCGCGGCGCCAGGGGGATCTCCGCCATGGCCCGGATGGTGTGGATGAGCTGGTGGCCGAAGCTCGTGAGGCCGCCGTCCTTGCCCGGCGTCGGCTTGGGCATCACCTCGAGCGCCCCCGCCTGCAGCGCCTTGAAGGACAGCTCCGCGTCCATGGCTCCCGAGATGACCAGGATGCGGCTGGGGGCCTCGCTCATGATGCGCTGGGTGGCGTCGATGCCGTCCATCCGCGGCATCCGCACATCCAGCGTGACGACGTCCGGGCGGAGCGACTGCACCATCTCCACCGCTTCCTTCCCATCGCTCGCGGTACCGACGACCCGGATATCCGGGGCGGAGGCGAGCAATCCAGTGAACATTCGCAGGATGGTAGGCGAGTCATCCGCAAGGAGGACCTGAATCGGCGGGTTCATGGGCACCTCGAAGGCCGTCGGGCGCACGGCAAGCAGGACACAGAGCCTACTTCATGCATTCTATTCGCAGAATGGCCCCATCCTACGCCTTGGGTCGTATGGGCTGTCGCGAGGAGCTCGCGTAGACTGTCGCGTCCGAGACGAACCAGGCGCGCGGAGGCGCTCAGTTCCGAACGGGCAAGGCCGGGGGGACGGTGCCGGTGAGGGCGCGCATGGCCGAGGCCAGCGCCTCCAGCGACAGGAGCGTGTCGGTGGAGCCGTTGCGCATCGCCGCCTCGGGCATGCCGGGGACGACACAGCTCTCGGGAGTCTGCGCGAAGGTGATGCCTCCGGCGCGCTTGATGGCCAGCAGCCCCGAGGCTCCATCCGAGCCCATGCCCGTGAGCACCGCGCCTCCCGCCCGGTTGCCGTAGGCCAGCGCCATCGAGGACAGCAGCGTGTCTCCGAGCGCGGCCTTGGCGACCGGGATGGGCTCCACGAGCAGCTCTCCCGTCAGCATCACCTGGAGCTGGTGCCCGTCCGGCGGCAGGTAGACGTAGCCGGGCTGGGGCCGGGTGCCCGTCTGCGCCACCTCGAGCTGCAGCGTGGAGGCGGCGCCCAGCCACTGGCACAGGCCCGCGGTGAAGCCGTCCGAGACGTGCTGGGCGATGAAGATGGGGTAGGGCAGCTTGGGCGGCAGCAGCGACAGCAGCAGGCAGAGCGCGGGCGGGCCACCGGTGGAGGCCACCAGCCCGAAGCCATTCACCCGGGCCTGCTGCGGCTGGGGGGGCGTGGGCACCGGACCCGGCACGGGAGGAGGTGACGGCCGGCGCTCGGCCAGCGGCAGCTCGGCCATGGTCCGGATGATGTGGATCAGCTTCACGCCGAAGTTGGCCAGGCCCTCCAGGCCGGGCCGCGGCTTGGGCATGACCTCGAGCGCTCCGGCCTGCAGCGCCTTGAAGGACATCTCCGCGTCCACCGCGCCCGAGATGACCAGGATGCGGCTGGGGGCCTCGCTCATGATGCGCGAGCTGGCCTCGATCCCGTCCATGCGCGGCATGCGCACATCCAGGGTGATGACATCCGGATGGAGCGTGCGTGCCAGCTCCAAGGCCTCTTCTCCATCCTTGGCCGTGCCAATCACCTGAATGTCCGGCGCCGAGGACAGCAGCGCCGAGTACATCTTCAGCATGGTTGGCGAGTCGTCTGCGATGAGGACTCGGATGGTGGAGCTCATGTGCGCCTCAGAGAGGGGGGCGAGGGTGCTCGGGGAACCGTGCCATACATACCTGACGATTCGCCCGCCCAGAGCAGGATCAAATGCCCGGAGGAGAGCCCGGCGGGGGCATGCCTTCGAGTGAACGGAGGATGTTGGCCAGGGCCTCGGGGGACACGCTGTGCTCGGTGGCCTTGTTGCGCAGCGCCGCCTCCGGCATTCCGGCCACCAGGCACGTCTCGGGGTCCTGCGCGAAGGTGAGCCCGCCGGCACGCTTGATGGCCATCAGCCCCACTGCGCCTTCCTCGCCCATGCCGCTAAGTACCGCGCCGGCGGCGTGGGCGCCATAGGCTCGTGACAGCGAGGCCAGCAGCAGATCCCCCGAGGGGAAGGTGCTGCCCGAGGCCTTCTCGATGACGAGCTCTCCCTGCATGCCCACCCGCAGGTGGTGGCCATCCGGGGCCAGGTAGACGGTGCCGGCCCGGGGCTGCTCCGAGGCGCGGGCGATCTCCACCGGCAGCGGCGACAGCGAGGTCAGCCAGCGGTGCAGGCCCACGGTGAAGCCCGGGGTGATGTGCTGGGCGACGAAGAGCGGGTAGGGCAGGCTGCGCGGCAGCAGCCACAGCAGCGAGGCCAGCGCCGTGGGGCCGCCAATGGAAGAGGTGAGCGCGAAGCCCGCCACGCGCGCGTTCGGCGGCAGCACGGGGGCGGTGCCGCGGCCCTCGGAGCGCTGGGTGACGAGCTTCACCTCGGCCAGCAGCCGGATGGCCGACAGCAGCCGGACGCCGAAGCGCGCCACGTCCTCGGGCGAGCCCTGCGGCTTGGCGATGACCTCCAGCGCTCCGGCCTGCAGCGCGCGGAAGGACAGGTCCGTGTCCGGCGCGCCCGACACCATGAGGATGCGGCAGGGCGTCTCCGCCATGATGCGCTCGGTGGCGCCCAGGCCGTCCATGCCCGGCATCTGCACATCCAGGGTGATGACATCCGGCTTCAGGGAGCGCGCCAGCGCGACGGCCTCCTCACCATCCCGAGCGGTCCCCACCACCGTCACATCCGGCTGGGCAGACAGCAGCCGTGTGAGCACCTGTAGCATCGTGGGTGAATCATCAGTGAGGAGGACTTGGATGGGCTTGCTCATGAGGTTCTCCGAACTCCAGGTGCGTTTCTACCCCAGGGGTGGGCCGCTCGCCTACGACTCACGGTGGGCACTGTATCAAGCCGGATGAGCCTGCTTCGCGCTTCTTTCAGCCCGCCTTGCGCTTCTTTTCCCGCTTGGGCTTGGACTCAGGGCCTTTGGGAGGAGGGCTGTCCCGGGGTTCCTCGATTACGGGGGGAAGCGCGGGCCGGCTCGCGGGCAGGGGCGCACCTTCCGTGGGGGAGGCCTCCACCGGCTGTGACTCCGCCGGCAGCGCGGGCAGGCGGATGACGAAGGAGCACCCCTCGCCGGGCCTGCTGTGGACGGAGATGCTCCCGCCATGATTCTTGACGATGCGCTGGCAGATGGCCAGCCCCAGCCCCGTGCCCTTCTGTTTGGTGGTGAAGAAGGGCACGAAGATGTGCTGTTGCTGGTCCAAGGGGATGCCAGGCCCCGTGTCGGAGACGAGGACCTCGACGAACTCGTTCATGTTGCCGCGGAAGTCCCCGAAGCGGTCCGGCTTGACGGTGCCCACGGTGATGCGGCCGGCGGTGTCGCCGATGGCCTGCACCGCGTTCTGCACCAGGTTGATGAGCACCTGCTTGAGCTGCTCGGCGTCCGCGTCCACGCGCGGCAGCGTGAGATCCAGCTGCACCGCCAGCTCGATCTGCTTGGGCACGTCGTTCTGAACGAGGCGCATGGTGCGCGTCACCACCTCGTTGAGATCCGTGGGCCCGAAGCTCTGCTTGAGCGGGCGCGCGTAGTCCAGGAACGCCGTCACCACGCCGTTGAGCCGGTTCACCTCCTCGACGATGACGCCCAGGAACTCGCCGTCCTCGCCGGGGAGCCGCTTGGGATCCAGGCACTGCGCGGCGCCCTTGATGGCGCCCAGCGGGTTGCGGATCTCGTGCGCCAGGCCCGCCGCCATCTCACCCAGCGCCGCCAGGCGATCGCGCTCGCGGATCTTCTCGTACAGCTTCGAGTTCTCCAGCACCGTGGCCACGCGCTCGGCCACCGAGAGGATGAGGGCGATCTCGTCCGAGGCGTAGGCCTCCGGCACGCGCTCGTCCCACAGGTTCAGGAAGCCGATCACCCGATCGTTGCCCACCAGCGGCACGCTGATGCCGGCCTTCATCTGCAGCAGCGAGGCGCGCGTGTCCTGCAGGCGTTTGATCTCGTCGCGGAAGCGCTTGCCCTCGGTGGAGTGCACCCGCAGCGCGGTGAGCCGGTTCTCCACGTTCTCCAGCAGCACGGCCTTCTGGCCCGAGGCGGCCGCCAGGAGCAACCCGCGCGCCGCGGCCGTGTCCAGGAAGCCCTCGGGAGGTGGGCCGCGAGAGTCCAGCAGCCGGTAGCCTGGACGATCCTCGGCCAGCATGTACACGGAGGCGTGGGTGACGCGGCCCGTCTCGTGGAGTGCGTCCAGCAGCATCCGCGTCACCTCGGAGATGTCGATGACGTTGGCCATGCGCGCCCGCAGGGCCCCGAGCGCCCGGAGCAGCTCGAAGCGCTCGCGGAAGAAGATGGCCACCACCTGCTCCTCCACCTTCACCCTCAGCGGCTCCACGAGGATGATGATGACGAAGGCGGCCACCACCGTGTTGAAGACGAACAGGCCCGTGTTCGTCTTCACCCACACGGTGAGCACGGTGAACACGGCGGCCAGGATGAAGGCCAGCACCGTCTGCGAGGCGATCTTCCCCAGCAGCTCGTGCAGGTCCATCAGCCGCAGCCGCAGCAGCGTCTGCGCCAGGAAGAACAGGTAGAGCGTGGAGAAGATGGGCCCCAGCGGAGGCAGGGGAATGTCATAGCGCCGGCCCACCAGATCCAACGCCGTCAGCAGGATGGAGGCCCCGGCCCCGATGGCCAGGTACATGAGCCGCAACCGTTCAATGCGCGACTCCTGGGTGCGCACCCGGTTCAGCAGCAGGCTCACCGAGGTGAGCAGGGTGCCTAGCACCCACACCCCCGTGGCCATCCGCGCCCAGCTCGTCTGCGCCAGCGGGGTGACGGCCACCACCACACCAAACACGCTCGACAGCAGGCCCAGCCGTCGGCCGAGCATGTGGGTGCCTTGGCTAACACCCAGGAACTCCAGGAAGAAGGAGACGGCCGCGCCGGGGACGAAGGAGGCCACCAGGAGGGTGGCGCCCACGGCGATTCTGGACACCCAGCCGGGCTCGGGGAAGATGCCGGCGAGGAAGAGCGCCAGGTAGTACCCCGCCACCGTGAGGGCGAAGACGGAATACAGCGTCACCACCCGCGGCCTGCCTGGTCGCAGGAGCATCGACAGCCCGAGCGCCAGGCCGACGAGTGACGCGAGGAGCGCGCTCTGGGTTCGGATGTCCATGTTCGAGCGAACAGTCTAACCTGTGTCCACGGCCGGAAATTTTTTGACTGTCTCCCGTTGTCCTCGGGCGTGCCCGAGCGCATCCAAAAGGGCTGCAAGCCCTCCCCCATGAAATCCGCCCTTTCGCTGATTGCCGTCGTCTCCTTTGCCTCGCTGGCCTCCGCGCAGCCCGTGGCCACCGAGGCCACGAGCGCGCCCCAACCCCGCACCGACGGCGCTCCCACCGAGGCGCAGCTCACTCCGCCTCCGGAGGCGGAGAAGGCTCCGCTGCCGCCGGAGTATGTGGAGATCTTCAACCCGGCCTTCCCGATGCCCGAGGTGGCGCCTCCCAAGAAGGCGGAGGTGGAGGTCCCGAAGGGCAAGGCGTACGGGCTGCCCGAGCTGACGCCGTACTTCGCCGAGGGCAAGAAGAAGGAGGCCAAGGCGGCCTTCGATCGCGGCCTGTACCTGAAGGCCCGCGAGCTGCTGGCCAACGAGGGAGACTCGCTGCCGGTGCGCTACCTGCGCGCCCTGAGCGCCGTGCGCGCTGGGGATGATGCCCGCGCGGCCGTGGAGATGGCCTCGCTGGCCGAGGACTACCCGGCGCTGAGGGATCGCTGCCTCACGCATGCGGGCATGGCGCTGGAGGATCTGGGCAAGTTCGACGCGGCGGCGAAGATGTTCTCGGCGGTGTCCGAGGACTCGAAGCTGTACGTGGATGCGCGCCTGGCGCTCGGGCGCGTGCTGCGCAAGAAGAAGGACTATGACGGAGCCATGGCCGCGCTCGCGCCGCTGGCGAACCGGCCCGCGCCGTTGTTTGGCCGCAACGTGGGCGCCGAGGCGCTCATGGCCGTCGCCGACATCGCCGCGGAGAAGAAGGACAAGGTGCACGAGCGCGAGGCGCTGTGGCGCCTGTGGTCGCTCTATCCGCTCTCGCCGCTGACGAAGCAGGCCGATCGGCGCCTCAAGGGCATCAAGCCTCCGGTGGAGGCCCTGGTGGCGCGCGCCGAGCAGCTGATCGAGCTGCACCGCAACAAGCAGGGGCTCACCGTGCTGGAGCCGCTGCTGTCCACGCTGAAGCTGCCGGATCCGCTCGCGTGCCGCGCGCACTTCGCCTACGGCAAGGGCCAGCGAAAGGAGCGCAACCACACCAAGGCCATCTCCGTGCTCACGCCGGTGGTGGACAAGTGCCAGGACGCGGAGCTGCTGCCGCGCGCCATGTACGTGCTGGGCTCGTCGGCCTCCATCGTGGACATGAAGCGCGGGGCGCAGGTGTACGAGCGGCTCGCGAAGGAGTTCCCGGGCCATTCGTTCGCGGATGACGCGCTCTTCTACGCGGCGGACCTGTACGTGAAGACGGACCAGCCGGCTCAGGCCCTGGCCCGGCTCGAGGAGCTGGAGAAGAACTACTCGCAGGGCGACTTCGTGGGCGAGGCGCTCTTCAAGGCGTTCTGGATCGCTCGTAGCGCGAAGGTGCCGGATGGCGGGCTGTCCATCCTCGACAAGATCGAGAAGCGCTTCGCCGACGCGGACGAGTCGTATGATCTGGAGCGGGCGCTGTACTGGCGCGCTCGGACGCTGCAGGAGCGCGGCGACACGCAGGGCGCGGTGGCGCTCTTCGAGAAGCTCGCGGTGGAGCACCCGGCCACCTACTACGGGCTGATGGCGCGCGCCCAGCTAGGTGACGTGGACAAGGATCGGCTGGCGAAGATCACCCCGCAGCTGGTCTTCACCGCCGAGTCCGCCAGCCCGTGGCCCATGCACACCGGGCCCCTCATGGAGAAGGATCCGCACTTCCTGGCGGGCGTGGAGCTGCTGCGCCTGGGCTTCCTGGACGCGGTGTCCGCCGAGCTGCTGGCGGTCAATCGCAATGGGCTGGCGGCCGAGCCCTCGCGGCTGCTGGTGCACCTGCTGGCCATGGCCGGGGACGAGCGGGGCGCGCATGCGGTGGCGCGCGTGTCGCTGCGCAGGGACTTGAGCGGGCGCATCACCCCGCAGACGCGGCCGGTGTGGGAGATCGCCTATCCGAACGCGTACCGGAACCTGATCGAGAAGCACACCAAGGAGGCCGGGGTGGAGCCGGATCTCCTGCAGGCGCTGATGCGCGAGGAGAGCGCGCTGGACCCGAAGGCCCTGTCCTGGGCCGGAGCGCTGGGGCTCACGCAGCTGATGCCGTTCACGGCGAAGGCGGTGGCCCAGCAGCTCAAGATCAAGCGCTTCCGCGTCGAGTCCCTGCTGGAGCCGGAGATGAACATCCGCCTGGGCGCGCACTACCTGGGGCAGCTCGTCAAGCAGTTCGACGGGAACGCGCCCTTCGCGGTGGGCAGCTACAACGCGGGCTCCGGAGCCATCAACAAGTGGCGCGCCGAGCGCAAGGGCATGCCGCTGGATGCGTGGGTGGAGGAAGTGCCGATCGCCGAGACCCGCGGCTACATCAAGCGCGTGCTGCGCTCGTATAACACGTACCAGCTGCTCTACGGCCACACCGCCAAGGTCCCCGCGGTGAAGTCCGCCGGCCTGTTGCCGGCGGCTCACTAGCCGCTGTCGCTAGCGCTTGCGTCCCGCGTCTCCTAGACTCGGGGATGTGGAGGCACCGTCGAACAGCAGGGACGGCGGAAAGAACGCGCTCCTTCGCGCTCTGCCGTCCATCGAGCAGCTCCTGCACCGGCCGTCGCTGGAGGGACGGCTGGCGGCAGTGCCTCGCGCCCGAGCCGTCGCAGCCCTGCGGCTGGCGGTGGAGCAGGTCCGGGCGCGGCTGCTGCGCGGTGAGGCTCGGCCCTTCGAGGACGCGGACGTGGACGCGGCCCTGCGCCAGCTCGCCACGCCGAACCTGCGCCCCGTGCTCAACGCCACCGGCGTGGTGCTGCACACCAACCTGGGCCGCGCGCCCCTGGCCCCCGAGGCCGTGGCGCGCGTGGCGGCGGTGGCTCGGGGCTACTCCAACCTCGAGTACGATCTCGACGAGGGCGAGCGGGGCAGCCGCTACGCCCCGGTCATCGGCCTGCTCACGCAGCTGAGCGGCGCCGAGGACGCGCTCGTCGTCAACAACTGCGCGGGCGCGGTACTGCTGGTGCTCGCGTCGCTGGCCTCGGGGCGCGAGGGCATCGTCTCGCGCGGAGAGCTGGTGGAGATCGGCGGAGGCTTCCGCGTGCCGGACGTGATGCGCCAGTCCGGGTGCCGCCTGGTCGAGGTCGGCACCACCAACCGCACCCGCCTCGCCGACTACGCGTCCGCCCTGACTCCGGAGACGGGCCTGCTGGTGAAGGTGCACCGCTCCAACTTCGCGCTGGTGGGCTTCACGGAGGAGGTGGGCGTGGCGGAGCTGGCCGCGCTCGGGCGCTCTCGCGGGGTGCCGGTGTTCCAGGATCTCGGCTCGGGCGCGCTGCTGCCGCTGGAGGGCGAGGGCCTCACCTCCGAGCTCACCGTGCCCCAGGCCGTGGAGGCCGGCGCGGACGTGGTGGCCTTCTCCGGAGACAAGCTGCTCGGAGGCCCCCAGGCTGGCATCATCGTCGGGCGTAAGGCGCTGCTCTCGCGCATCAAGTCGCACCCGCTCACCCGGGCGCTGCGCATCGACAAGATGACGGTGGCCGCCCTGGAGGCCACCCTGGAGCTGTACCGCGACGGCCGCCCCCAGGCAGTGCCCACCTGGCGCCTGCTCTCCCAGCGGCCAGAGGAGCTTCGCGCTCGGGCCGAACGC
Source organism: Hyalangium sp. (assembly GCF_045802625.1). Taxonomy (NCBI): domain Bacteria; kingdom Pseudomonadati; phylum Myxococcota; class Myxococcia; order Myxococcales; family Archangiaceae; genus Hyalangium; species Hyalangium sp. The sequence continues at coordinate 77,174 of NZ_JBJMQP010000096.1, forward strand.
CTTCACCAGTTACTGGCCGCTCGCGGTGTCCAGGCCCGTGTCGCCACGGTGTCGGGGCAGGTAGGCGGGGGGGCTATGCCCTTGGCCCGGTTGCCTTCCTTCGCGTGCATCCTCAAAGTTGGGGAGCCGGATGTATTCCTGGATCGCCTGCGGGGCTCCGAGTCGCCGGTTATTGGAAGGATCGCGGACGGCGAGGTGGTTCTCGACGTTCGTTGTCTCGCGGAGGAGGAGCTCGGGCAGGTTGCCGAGGCCATTGTCGGCACCGCCAGACAGGAAAGCCGCCCATGATCGACAGCGCCGTCCTGGTCCTCAATCGGAACTACCAACCCGTCCACGTCACCTCGGTCAAGCGGGCCTTCTCGCTGTTGTACCAGGGCGTGGCCAAGGCCATTGACGCCCAGTACCGGCTCTACGAGTTCGAGGACTGGGCCGCCCTGAGCGCCACGCACGACTGCATCACCACGGTGAACCGCTCCATCCGCGTGCCTCGGGTGCTGGTGCTCTCCGCGTACGAGTACCTCCCCAAGGGCCGGGTACGCTTCTCACGCCTCAACATCTACGCGCGCGATGCCGACACCTGCCAGTACTGCGGGCGCACCTTGCCGCGCTCGGAGTTGAACCTGGACCACGTGCTGCCCCGGTGCGACGGCGGCAAGACGACCTGGGAGAACGTCGTCTGCTCGTGCGTGCCCTGCAACCTCAAGAAGGGCGGGCGCACCCCGGAGCAGGCCGGCATGAAGCTCCTGCGTAACCCTTTCCGTCCCCGGTGGACGCCGCTGTTCCGTGGCGCCATCCGGCGCGTCACCTACCGGGAGTGGCTGCCGTTCCTCCGAGTGGAGGACGCCTCGTACTGGAACGTCGAGCTGCTGGACGAGTAGCTCCGCTCTCTCCGCGAAGGCCCCCGGCACGCCGGGTGTGGCCGATTTCTGGCTGAAGGGGTCCCCCTGGCGCACAGGTGTGTGCTGTGCGTCAGATTCCGGGCCGGGGTCTCGCTCCCCATGGCGAGCCGGCCCGCAGGGAAGGGGAGACACGTGAGATCAGCGAATCCGTTGCTGATGCTGGGCGCCATCGCGTTGGCCTTCAGCATCGTGGGTTGTGACTGTGGCGGAGGCAATCCGAAGCCTCCCGAGGAGACTCCGGACGCGGGCCCGGGTGGAGATGACGGCGGGGTGCTCCCCGCGCCGGACGCCGGGCCGGGCTCGCAGTGCTTGCAGGAGGGGACCGCGTGCAGCCGCACCTCGGGCAATCAGTGCTGTACAGGCGTGTGCGGTGACAACGGCCTGTGTCCCGAGCCCAACCAACTGTGCAAGAGCGCGGGCGAGTTCTGTCAGACGGGCGGGGAGTGCTGCACCAACATCTGCGACACCGGCAAGTGCGCCACCAACCTGTGCCGTGACGTGGGCCAGGCGTGCACCGGAGCCGAGCAGTGCTGCACCAAGACGTGCACCGCGGGCACGTGCGCGGACATCCCCGGCTCCTCTTCGCAGTGCAAGGTGCTGGGCCAGGCGTGCGCCTCGCCCGCGGAGTGCTGCTCCACCAACTGCCAGGGCGGCATCTGCACGCGCGCCTATACGTGCAAGGGCTATGGCGACGAGTGCCAGAGCAACGCGGAGTGCTGCGGCAACTCGTGCTCGACGACGGACGGCGGGGCAGGGCGCTGCCAGTTCGTCACCGGCGGTGGCGGCGGCGGGTGCCGGCAGGATGGCAACCCATGCTCGGATGGCTCCACGTGCTGCTCGCGCACCTGCGTGGATCTGGGCTACGGCGCCCCGGTGTGCCAGCCCGTGGGTGGCTGCAAGCTCACCGGTAACTACTGCACCGGCGCCAACGACTGCTGCGGTGGAGGGGTGAACCCCAACGGCTCGGTGAACTGCGCGGGCGGCCGGTGCGACAACGGCAGCGCCTGCAACGGGGTGGGCAACATCTGCGGCGCGGGCACGCTGCCGGACGGTGGCTCCACGAACATCAACGCCTCGCAGAACTGCTGCGATGGCAAGAAGGCCGTGTGCAAGGTGGACTCGTCTGGAGTGCCGCGCTGCTTTGGCGGCGGGGGCATCACCGGGTGCCCAACGGGCTACACCGGCACGGCGCCGTGCTGCATCGACGACAACCAGACGTGCCAGTTCTCCGACCAGTGCTGCAACGGCGGCCTGTGCCTGCCGGCTGGCAACGGGACGCTGACGTGCCAGCGCCCCACGTGCTCGCCGCTGGGCTCCACCTGCTCGAAGGGCGCTGACGGTGGCTCGGCGTGCTGCGCGGGTACGCAGTGCCTCCAGGTGGACGAGGTCAACTTCGCCTGCCGTACGCCCACCACTCCGGGCCCCGGCGCCGACGGTGGCACGGGCGGCACGGATGGAGGCTCGGGTGGCGCGGATGGTGGCACCACGTGCAAGCCCAACAGCTCCTCGTGCAGCTCGCCCTCGCAGTGCTGCTCCGGCATCTGCTCCAGCGGCGTGTGCCAGGCACCCGCGGTGTGCCAGCCGCAGAACGGGGCGTGCACCTCGGGCGCGGACTGCTGCCAGGGTCTGATGTGCCAGGTGCCCAACGGGGCCACCTCCGGCACGTGCCAGCCGGGCGCTACCTGCTCGGCCAGCGGCCAGGCATGCTCGCAGACCAGCCCGTGCTGCTCGGGGCTGAACTGCGAGGGAGCGAACAGTGGCACGGCCTGCAACGGCACCGAGCCCTGCGTCTGCCAGGTGATCATCCTGTAGTCGGGCCAGGGAGTCGACGCGGAGGGCAGGACGGGCTTTGATGCGAGGTGCTTTGAAGCCCGCTCCTTCCGCTACCGCGTCGATCACCCCTGTTCCTACTCCGAGCGCCGGACCTCCGGGGCTGTCCAAGCGTGCCCGTCCGCGGCGAGTCATCGCCGTGGGCGGCGGCAAGGGAGGCATCGGCAAGACGCTCGTGTCGGCCAACCTGGGCGTGGCGCTGGCTCAGGCGGGCATGCGCGTGCTGCTGGTGGACGCCGATCTGGGAGGCGCCAACCTGCACACCTGTCTCGGCGTGGGCCAGCCCAGCGCGACGCTGTCGGACTTCGTCCGCAGCAACAAGGTCCAGCTCGAGAACATCATCATCCCCACGGGCGTGCCGCAGCTGTCGCTGATCGCCGGCGCGCAGGACGTGCTGGACGCGGCCAACATCAAGTACGCCCAGAAGCAGAAGCTGCTGCGCTCGCTGCTGGCCCAGCCGGTGGACTACCTGCTGCTGGATCTGGGAGCGGGCACCAGCTTCAACACCCTGGACTTCTTCCTGGTGGCCGACCACGGCGTGCTGGTGGTGCTCCCCGAGCCCACGGCCGTGGAGAACGCCTACCGCTTCGTGAAGGCGGCCTTCTTCCGCCGGCTGCAGCAGGTGGAGGCGCAGTACGGGATCGAGGATCTCGTGGAGAGCGCCCTCACCACCCGCGAGGGCGCGCTGCGCACGCCTCATGACTTCATCGCCCAGGTGCGCCAGCAGGATCCCGCCGCGGGGGCGAGGCTGGAGCGGGATCTGCAGTCGTTCCGGATCCGCCTGGTGGTGAACCAGGCCCGCACGGACGCGGATCTGAGCGTGGGCGGGGCGGTGGTGTCCGCGTGGAAGAAGTTCTTCGGCCTGGAGATGGATGATCTGGGGGCCATTCGTTACGACGACGAGGCCTGGCGGGCGGTGCGCAGGCGCCGGCCCGTCCTGCTGGAGCGGCCCGACTCGGCCGCGGCCCAGGGACTCCAGCGCATCGCGGCCCGTATCCTGACCCTCGACGGCAACATCAGCAGCAGCGCCTCCACACCATGAAGCCCTTCGAGCAGCAGACCTATTATGAGCTCCTCGAGATCCCCGCCTCCGCGCCGGAGACGGAGATCCGCGCCGCCTATGAGCGCGCGATCGAGACGTATTCGCCCGACTCCGTCGCCGTGTACACGCTGGTGGACCCGGGGCAGATCGACGCGCTGCGCGCCCGGCTCACCGAGGCGATGGAGATCCTCACCGATTCGGATCTCCGCGCCGAATACGACCGGATGATCGGCGTGAACCGGGCCGAGGCCGGCGTCGTGGTGGCCATGGCTCCCGCGCTGGCGGCCGCGGCCCAGTCCGTTCAGCCCGAGGCCTCCGCCTCGACCCAGGCCAGGCCCGTGAGCCCGACGCCCGAGGCTCCTGCTCCTTCCTCCCCGGTGAAGCCTGCTTCGAGCGAGCCACCCGCGGCCTCCGCTCCTGTCGCCGCGGCGGCTTCGGCGCCTGCTCCAGCGCCCGAGGTGAAGGCCACGCCCGAGGTGGTGCCGGCTCGCGAGGCGCCCGCGGAGTCTTCTCCCGCTGTGCCAGCGCCGGGCCCGGTGCCGCCGGGGCAGCTTGTGATGCCGGGGGCGGTGACGCCGAGCCAGGTCCACGCGGCGTTCCGCAGCTACGCCATCTCGCACGTTTCGGTCCTGGTTCCAGCGCCCTCGCTGACCACGGGCTCCGCGTTCTTCTCTCCATTCTCCGCCGCGGCGCAGACGGACGGGCCTCCGCCCACGCAGGAGGCAGCGCACGAGGCGAAGGCCACCGCACCGTCGACTCCCGCCGCTTCCCCGGCTTCGGAGGTCGCTGCCACCTTGGCCTCGACACCTGCCGCCGAGCCGGTGCCGTCCCAAGCCGCGGCTCCGGCCAGTGCGGACGAGGTCTCTGCGCGGAGTACGAGCTCCACCGCTCCCGCGCCGTCGCGTGAGGGGGCTCGGGCCGCCGCTTCAAAGCCCGGGAGCACCTCTCCGTCCGGGCGTTCTGGCCGGACCTTCACCACTCCGCCGCCGGTGAATTCGGGAAGCCGGCGCATCAGCCGATCGACCCCCACCGTGCAGCCAGGAGGCTCCACGGGCGAGGCGGGCAAGGGGAGTTCCCGCTCGCAGCCCGCGGCAGGCATGAACCTCGAGGAGGCCCAGCAGCTCGCCCAGGAGTCGGCGATCGCCACCGCCGAGGCGGCGCTCGCCCAGGTGGCGGCCAAGGCGCGCGAGCCCCGGCCCAAGCCCATCGAGCTGCCGCCCAACACCGAGTTCAACGGCGAGCTGCTTCGCCGGGTCCGCGAGAGCCGCAACCTGTCGCTCTCCCAACTGGCCGAGCGCACGCGCATCTCCTCCAAGCACCTGGAGAACGTCGAGGCGGATCGCTACACCGCGCTCCCGGCCACGGTGTACCTGCGTGGCATCCTCATGAACATCGCGCGTGAGCTGGGGCTGGATCCGCTCCGGGTGTCCAGGAGCTATCTCGCCCTGGCCGCCGAGCCGAAGAAGAAGTAATCCACCCACACGCAGGGTAAAGTAGGACCGACGAGGAAAGTTGACGGCCCGCATTGCGGTGCATATGAAAGAAGCGCAATGACAGAAGAAGAAAAGGTCAAGGCGATGCGGCTCGCCCGCGCGATTGCCTCGGATATCTCGCTCTACAACGAGCAGAAGATCATCAAGGGCATCGAGCAGGACAATCTCTTCGAGATCCTCAAGGACGAGCTCGACGAGGGGCGCGAGCTCTACAAGAGCCGAGTCAGCGTCGAGATCTACACCAAGGCGAACTTCTTCGAGCGGGCCGTCAACGACATCGTCTTGCGCTCGAAGGCGCACGTGAAGTCGAAGATTTGGTAGCCGCCGAGGCGCGCGAGCACCGAGCCCCGCCCGAGGCCCGAGGCGAGCGGCTGGATCAGCACCTCGCGCGCACCTTTTCTGATCTCACCCGGTCCCGGATTCAGGGGCTGATCGAGGCTGGCCACGTGCTGGCGGACGGTCGGCCCGCGAAGGCCTCGCTGCGTCTGCGAGGCGGGGAGCAGCTGGTGCTGCACATCCCCGCGCCCGTGGCGGCCGTCCCGGTGGCCGAGGAGCTGCCGCTGGAGGTGCTGCACGAGGACCGGGATCTGGTCGTCGTGAACAAGGCGGCGGGGATGGTGGTGCACCCGGGAGCGGGGCACGCGTCCGGGACGCTGGTGAACGCGCTGCTGCACCGGGTGAAGGATCTGGCCGGGGTGGGCGGCGAGCTGCGGCCGGGGATCGTCCACCGCCTGGACAAGGACACGACGGGGTGCCTGGTCGTGGCCAAGAACGAGCGGACGCTGGTGGCGCTGCAGAAGGCGTTCAAGACGCGAGCGGTGGAGAAGACGTACCTGGCGTTGGTGCACGGCCATACGAAGTTGGAGGGCCGGATCGAGACGCTGTACGGGCGCCACCCCACGAACCGGCAGAAGTTCACGGGGAAGGTGAAGGAGGGCAAGCAGGCCATCACGGCGTACCGGGCGCGCGAGCACTTCGAGGGCGCGACGCTGGTCGAGGTAGATCTGCTGACGGGCCGCACGCACCAGATCCGCGTGCACTTGGCCGAGTCCGGGCACCCGCTGCTTTGCGACGCGCTGTACGGCGCCGGGCGGAAGGGGAAGGGACAGGTGGCCGAGGCGCAGGAAGCGCTGGGGCGTCAGGCCCTGCACGCGTGGCGGCTGGCGTTCACGCACCCGAGGACGGGCAAGGCGCTGAAGCTGGAGGCCCCACTCCCAGAGGACTTCCAGGCCGCCCTGGCGCGCTTGCGCTGAACCCCTGCCCGAGCACCCTGCGAGCGCTCCACGCTGGCGCATGCCGCTCCACTCTGGAGCGAGCGGGTGATCCAATCTGGGCGGGAATTCCTCCTTTTTCGAGCGACTCCCGTCTGGATCGGTGCAGGCACGCGGCTCGCATTGAGGGGCAGGGAACTCTCACCGAGCAGGTCTCCCGTGCCCCCCTCGAACAACAGCAGCGAAGCCATCCAGCGCATCTCCCTGAAGAACCGCGAGTACGCCTATATCGAGGACGCCAACCGCGGTGTGGTGCTGGTGGAGATCGGCCCCAAGGTGCTCACGCTGGAGGCCCACCTCACGCTCGTCTCCAAGAGCCGGATGATCGAGCTGGGCACCGGCAGCTGGTGCGTGGTGCGCAACCCCGTGGTGCGCGAGGACGGCCGGGTGGCGCTGGATGACTTCGGCCAGGCCCGCATCGCCGTGGGTGATCGCGAGGTCCGCGTCGGCCCCCAGGTGTTCCCGCTCTATCCGGGCGAGGAGCTGGAGGGAGAGATCACTCCCGAGTACGTGCTCGGCGTCTACGATGCGCTGCGCCTGCGTGCGCTCACCGCCTTCACGGACGAGCGTGCACCCGGAGGCCCGCGCCTGCGCGAGGCCGGTGACGAGTGGCTGGTCCGTGGGCCCGGCCGCTACGTGCCGAGCGCGGCGGTGGTCGTCGTCTCGGCCGAGAAGGCCCGCGTCCTCAAGGAGACCGAGTACTGCATCGTGCTCAACCCGGTGGACCGCACCACCGGGAAGATCCAGGAGGGCCGCCGCAAGGTCCTCACCGGACCGGATGTCTTCTTCCTGGAGCCGGGCGAAGTCCTCGAGGGGGATGTCCGCCGCAAGCATGTCCTCTCCGAGATGCAGGGGCTGAAGCTCCAGGCGCTCGATGACTTCTCCGAGCCGGAGGAGGGCAGCGAGGCTCGGCCTCGCAAGGCGGGTGATACGTGGATCGTCCGCGGGCCTCGGACGTACGTGCCCAACGAGAGGGTGCTCATCCTCAAGGAGATCGCCGCGCTCTCGCTCGGCCAGGGCGAGGGCCTCTACGTGAGGGATCTGCGCTCGGGCAAGGTGTCGCTGGTCCAGGGCCCGTGCCAGTTCATGCCCGAGGCGCACCAGGAGCTGCACGAGAAGCGGCTCTCCCCGGACGCCGAGGCGCTGCTCGGGCTGGCTCCTTCCGTGCAAGCCCCTCAGCTGGCGGCTGTCGATGGCAAGGATGTCAAGGCGCCGCGCCAGGCCATGGTCTCCCCGGATCGGATCGATCGCACCCGCGCCATCGTGCTGCGCATCGAGGACAACACCGCGGTGCTCATCAACGACTTCGAGACCAACCACGCCCGGGTGGAGTTCGGTCCCGCGAAGGTGATGTTGCGTCCTTACGAGGACGTGACGGTGTTGGACTTGTCCGGTGGGACGCCGAAGCGGCCTCGGCTGCACAAGGTGATCATGCTCCGGCTGGGGCCGGACTTCGCCACGGACCTGTTCGAGGTGGCCACGCGGGATCACGCCCGGCTGCGCATCAAGCTCTCGTACAAGTGGCAGTTCGACGTGGATGGCGACTCGGAGAAGGACAAGGCCATCTTCCGGGTGAACGACTTCGTCGGCTACGTCTGCGAGAACCTCGCCTCACGCATCCGCCAGGTGGCCGCGGAGAACGACTTCGAGACGTTCCACAAGAACGCCAGCGTGCTCATCCGCCGCGCCATCTTCGGCGTGGATGAGACGGGCAAGGCGCGCAAGGATCGCCTGTTCTCCGAGAACCAGCTGCGCATCATCGACATCGACATCAAGGACATCGCGCCGGTGGATGACAAGACGGCGCTCAAGCTGCGCGAGGCCATCGACACCAACATCCAGATCCAGCTGGATGCCTCCAAGCAGGAGGCGCAGGCCGCCGCCGAGCTCAAGCGCATCCGCAGCGAGGAGGAGAAGCAGCTGGCGGACATCTCCAGCCACCGGAAGGCGGAGGCCGAGCGGCAGTCGCTCATCGAGTTGCAGAACAAGAACCACCAGCTGTCCACGCTGAGCCACGCCAAGGTGGAGGCGGAGGCGGAACTGGAGAAGGCGCGGGTGGAGAGCGAGGAGGCGCTGGCCCGCGCGGAGGCCGAGGCCCGGGCGTCTCGCATCCGCACCGAGGCGGAGTTGGAGCGCGAGCGCATGATGAGCGAGGTGGCCCTGGAGCGGCAGAAGCGGATGAATGATCTCGAGGTGGATCGGCAGGCGCGCCTCACCGCCGTGGAGGCCGATCAGTTCCGCCAGCGGGTCGAGGCGCTCGGGGGTGGAGAGAACTTCGTCAAGGCGGTGGCCGCGCAGGCTCAGGCCGCGGTGGTCGGCGGGCTGGACAAGGTCGTGTTCCTGCCCAGCGGCTCCAACCTGAACCTCTTCGACTCCATGCAGGGGCTGCTCGGGCCTGGGGGCCGCAGTGCCGCCGCGGCGGGAGACAAGGGCGCCGGCGGGGCCGAGAAGAAGTAGGGGAGCGGGCTATCGGGACAGGCGGGACTCGGTCTGTTGCAGGTGGCGCCGGGCCTGGGTAAGCGCCTGTTCCGCGGCCCGGGCTTCCTCCTCCGCTCGGGAGGCTTCCTCGGCCTGGGCCTGCTCCGCTTCCTGCGCGGCCTCGAGCGCTTCTCGTGCGCGACGAGCCTGTTCCTCGGCGGCTTCGAGCGCCTCGCGCGCCTTCTGGGCCTTGGTCTCCGCGGCTTCGAGTGCACCCCGGGCGTGACGTGTCTTCGCCTCGGCGGTTCTGAGCACGGCGTTCGTCCGCACCACGCTCTGGCGCGCGTTGCGCTCGGCTTGATTGGCCTGCTCCGCTTGTTGCCGGGCTTCCCGCCGGAGCTGTCGCAGCTCCACCTCGCGCTGTTGCCGGGCCTGGGCTTGGGTCTCAGCACGGCTTGGCCGCCGGGGCGCGGGTGGAGGGGCCGTCCGCTTCGGAGGCGCTGGCTGAGGCTTCCAGGGGCCGTGCAGCACCTTGCCGCCTGTGGGGGGAGCGCTCGGCGCAGGCCGCTCCGCGGGCTTCGCGGGTCGTGGACTCGGAGGTGGTTTCTCGGGTCTGCGTGGGGCTCTGTCCGTGGCCGCGCCGACGAGCTCGAGACCCGAGAAGGGGCCGAATCCCGAGCTGTGGAGCGGTCGCGTCAACATGCCTTGGGTCAGGGTGGAGCGGTCCTCCTCCGAGCCGAGCGCGGCGGTGCGCAGCGTCTCGTCGACCTGACGGATGAGATCGCCCATGGCGGGACGCCCCGTCGCGGCCAGCGAGGTGGTGACGTCTTTCATCAAGGTATCGAGGGCGCGCTGGAAGGCGCGGTTGGCCTCTTTGAGGGGCTCCGAGGCCAGTCCGGACATGGCTCGGCGCTGGGCCTTCTCGAGCGAACGCGCGGCGGCGAGGAGCTCCTCCAGATGATCCGGGTGCTGGTGCGCCAGTTGATTGACGACCCACGCGGCGACGACGGGCCGCTTGAGCTTCTTGATGGCCTGAGCGTCCTGGGCCCGGCCCTTGGCTGCGAGCTCCTTGGCGAGCGCATCCCGGGCCCGGGTGAACTCCTCCAGGGGCAGGGCGTACAGCTCGCGCTGCCGAGCGGAGAGCTCCGCCTCGCTGCTACCTCGCTTGCCTCTCGATCGGGGAGGCGATTTCGAGTGAGACGCCACCGATCAAGGTGCGATCCGACACTTCGAGATCGCAAGGGCCCGGGTTTATTGCATCGCGGCATCGCTGGCGGGATTATCGTGTCCATGCCTGGAGCTTCCCTGCCTTCCGCCCGCCGCATCCTCGCGCCGCTACCGGACCGTGACTTCGACCCGACGGAGATCGCCATCCCGTGGCACGTGCTCACGCAGGCCGGGCATACCGTGGTGTTCGCCTCCGAGTCCGGTCAGGGCGCGCCTCGAGCGGATCCGCGGACCTTGGGAGGACCGCTTCCGAAAGGACTGCTCATCAGCCCCGAGGCACTCGAACGCTACCGAGCGCTGGAGCAGGACGCGGCGTTCCAGCGACCGCTTCGCTGGGAGGATATCGATCCCGAGGCCTACGATGCGGTGCTGCTGGCGGGAGGCCATGCGCCAGGGATGCGCCCGTACCTGGAGAGCCCCGTCCTGCAAGCGAAGCTCGCGGCCTTCTGGGCCTCGGGGCGGCCGGTGGGAGCCATCTGCCACGGAGTCCTGGCGCTGGCGCGCACCAAGGGCCCGGACGGGCGCAGCGTCCTGTACGAGCGGCGCACCACGGCCCTCACGAAGCTCATGGAGTTCGGCGCATACGCCACGACGTTCCTGCGCAACGGCCGGCACTACCGGACCTATGACGCCTATCTGGCGGACGAGGTTCGCTCCTTGCTCCGCCATCCGTCGCAGTTCGAGCGGGGACCGCTGGTGCTCGGCGGAACTCCCCGCCCCGAGGCCGGCTTCGTGGTCGAGGATGGCCACTACCTCTCGGCGCGCTTTCCGGGGGACGCCTGGGTCTTCGCGCAGCGCCTCCTGGCGAAGGTGGAGGCGGTGCCGGTGAGCCCTTCACTCAAGGCGGCGGGGCGTTGATCAGATGAAGCCTCTGGCTCTCGTCTCGTAAGGAAAAGGCGCGTATCATCTTGGGAGCATCCGCCTCAGAGGAGCCGAGCCCCCCATGACCTCTCCCGTTTCCTCGCGCCCCACGCTCCGGCCCGTGCAGTCGTCCGATACGCGGGTGGGGAGTGCTTCCGCCACGCGCAACGCGGCTCCCCCCGAGCAGCGGCCTGTCGACGTCTTCGCGCCCGCGGGGGTGACGGCCACCAGCGCCCGCCCGGCGGACGGGCTGAAGGCGTATGACGAGCTGGATGCCGTGCAGCAGGCGTTGCTCGGCCCCAATGGCCGGGAGATGTACCCGGGCCTCACGCCGAAGCAGCGGGGCGTCTTCCTCCTGATCACCCAGCGGCTCGAGCATAACGGGGTGGACCTGACCGGGCTGCGGCTCAAGGGCGGCGCCGAGGGCATCCGAGGCACCAACCTCCGGTTTGATCTCCTCTTCGAGCCGGATCCGGCGGCGATGGCCCACTTCAAGTCGAGCGTGCAGGACGGAGTCCGCGCCGGGAAGTTCTCCGAGGACAAGCCGCTGTCGCTCTTCCACCAGGGAGTGAGCGACTGGGGCGTGCGCGAGAACCGCACCCAGTACGCGCTGCAGATGGGCTTCGGTCCCGAGGGCGCGTTCGTAGACATGGATCGCTACAACCCGAGGCAAGGTGGCTTCTGGAACCACCTGAAGCACTGGGGCGAGATCCTGACGCCCGGCAACATGGACCCGTTCAAGGTGGCGCCGGATCTGGGCGAGGACATCTTCAGCAAGCTCCCGCCGGCAACAAGCTAGGAGGCCATGGCCAGCACAGCGCGGGAGGAGGGCATCTCAGATACCAGCGATCGACACGTTCTGCTGGCGCTTCGAGAGCACCTTCACCGGCTGGATCGCCATCACGCGCATGAAGACCGTGAGCAGGTCCGGGTCGAACTTGTTGCGCATCTCCGTCCACATCAGCATCAGCGCCACCTCGGGCCCGTAGGCGTCCCGGTACGGCCGCTTGCTCGTCAGCGCGTCGAACGCGTCGCAGATGGCGATGATCTTCGCGAACACTCCCAGGTTCGTCTTCGGGATGATCATCTGGATGTTGCCGCGCGAGTCCCTCACCGCCGTGCCGAAGTCCGCCTTGTGCTCGAACGTCGTCACCACCCGCAGCAGCGTCGAGCGCGAGAAGCCCTTCTCCATCAGGATGTTGCGCACCGAGACCAGCGGCGCCTTCTGGATCTGCGTCTTCTCCTCCGGCGTCAGCGCCCCGCGCTTCGTCGCCAGCTCGTCCGGGATCGTCGTCATTCCCGCGTCGTGGAACAGCGCGATGTACCCCAGATCCCGCAGCTGCGGCTTCGTCAGCCCCAGCTCTGCGCCGAACACGATGCTCGTCAGGCACACGTTCACCTGATGGAAGACCAGGTACTCCGCCTCGCGCTTCGTCGTGGTCATCCCCAGGAAGTGCGTCTTCTGATCGTACGAGATGTCCACCAGATCCTGGACGATGCGCAGCGCCTTGGACGAGTTCAGCGGCTTTCCGGCTCGCACCGACTCCAGGTACTTCTGGAGGAACACCACCGCGCGAGCGTAGACCGTCATCGCGTACTTCTTCCGGTCCACCTTCTGGTCGTCCGGGTTGTCGAGCCGGTCCGCATCCTTGTTCAGCTTCTCCTTGAGCTTGGAGAAGCGGGCCACCTTCATGTTCAGCAGCTTCCGGTTCGACAGGCCCTCCTCGTCCGCCTGGGACGTCTGCTCCTTGCTGAAGATCCACACGAAGTTCTTCAGCTCGGGCAGGGTGATGGGCTTGGTCACGGTGATGCCGCCCACGTCCTTGGCCCGCATCTCCGACAGCAGGTAGCGCTGGTTCTCGATGGAGTTCAGGTCCACCTTCACCAGCATGTTGTTCATGTAGAAGGAGTCCTTCACGCCCACCAGCTCCAGCCGCCCCTCCTTGGAGATGATCTGGTTGATGATGTCCTGCAGCTGGGTGAGCGGCTTCTCGAAGACGGCGTTGTCCGGATCGTACATCTTCACGGACCGCACCAGCATGTAGAGCCCGGACACCATGCCGCGCGCCAGCACCTGCAGCTTCTCCGAGTGGCCGCGGCCGAACTCGCTGGTGCTCTCCGTCTGGGCCTGGGTGATCTTCAGGTTTTCGGCCATGGCTTCATGCCTCCTCTGCGGGCGCCGAGTCCCCGAACAGCGCCTTCTTCGTCTGGTACATCGCCTTGCGCGCCGCGGAGAGCACCTCCGTCGGCTGCGACCTGTCCTCCACCACGCCCTGCAGCACCTTGTATGACTGGACGTTGCATGCCGCCGCCAGCCCTTGGATGGCCAGCAGCTTGTCGTCCGTGACCTTCTTCTTGTTCAGCAGCGAGGGCTTCACCGCCAGCATCTGCGTCATCCACGTGAGCGCGTTGGGCACCGCCGTGGCGCCCAGCGCCCCGTAGAAGGCCGCGCGCTCATCCGGCGTCTTCTTCTCGAAGGCGCTGTCCTTCACGATTCGCATCAGATCGATGTACGCCTTGTCCCGGTCGAGCTCCGGCAGCAGCTTGGCCGCCTGCATCCGCACCTGGGAGATGGGATCCTGGAGCAGGCCGGCGATCAGCTGGCGCACCTCCGCCGTGTTGCCGCGAGCGATGATGTTCATCACCTCCAGCTTCACCACCAGGTTCTTCCCCTTGAGCACCTGGCCGAACATCTTCAGCCGCTCCGGGTGCTGGCACTTCTCCAGGATGTAGACGATGTCTCGCACCGTCTGCGGCCGGTCCGACTGCAGCCGGATGACGAACGGATCCGGCCGCTCCTTGGCGAAGCCCGCCAGCACATCGCACAAGAGGATCCGGTTCTCCGGCAGCTCGAGCATCTCCAGCACCGTGAGCAGGGGGATGATGGCGTGCTCGTCCAGCGCCTGGAGGTAGCGGGTGATGTCCGCCGGGTTCTTCGGCTTGCTGTACTTGAGCCCCTCGCCCATCCGGATCAGGCGCTGCTCGTCGCCCATCTTCTGGATGAAGTAGGACTTGAGCCGCGAGATGGGGCCGCTCTCCGGCTCCTCGTGCTGGGCCAGGGCGCGCAGCTTGAGCACCATCTGGTTGATGGTGCCGAAGTCGTCCTGGATGAGCATGGCGTCCAGCAGCTGGACGAAGATCTCCTCCAGCAGCGACACGTCGTCCACGCCGCCTTCCACCACCTGGAAGATGGCGCTCACCAGCTTGGGGAAGAGGCGCGCGTTCTCCTCCTCGTCGATCTCCTTCTGGATCCTCGCCTTCAGCGAGTCCGTGGCGTACGTGCCCTGCACCACCACGCCGCGGATCTGCTCCACGCCCTCCAGCTGCGCGTCCAGATCCTCGGAGGACACGCGAGCGAAGCGCAGGTAGTCGTCCGAGTTCGTCTGCAGGCGGGCGTAGAGGTAGCCCACCACCTTGTCCACCTCGACGGCCACCTCCTCGTTCGAGGCGCCGTCCATGGAGAAGCCCTCGACCACCACGTACTCGAGGTGCTCCAGGCTCGCCTTCCATAGCTGGGCGAGCACGTCCTCCGCGCCGCGCTCCGGCTCCGAGAGCGCGATCAACGTGAAGGAGACCAGCTCCTGCAGCGTCAGCCCCGGCCGGAAGATCAGCTGGCGGATGCCGTCCCGGAAGAACTTGTAGGGCAGCGGCGTGTCCTCGGAGAACAGCGGCTCGCCGTGCAGCAGGAAGTTCTGCTGCTCCACCTTGAGCGACAGCGGGCCGTGCTTCTCCGTGTACTGGGTGATGGCCTCCTGCGCCCGCTCGAGGAACTCGGGGAACTTCGCCTCGTTGTGGCGGTACATCCCAATCTGCTTGATGCCCTTGAGCAGCTGGGAGGTGAAGTTCCGCGCCATCTCCACCTTCTCGCGTATCACTGGATCCGCGGAAGGTTCCGAAGGCGTTGGATGGGCGATCTGAGGCGAGGCCATGCGTCCCGGGGGCGAACAAAGAGTGGGGGGGAACCCCAGTCTACTCTCTCGCGAGCCCCGGGAGAGTCCTGTAACCCGTGAACTTTCGGGATGCCATGTGGGGCAGGGGCCTACCCGGTGCTAGGAGGCCACCGCGGAGGACTCCGGGTCCACCTCGGCCATCAGCGCGGCCAGCTCCGACTTGAGCTTGTCCTTGGCGCGGATCTCCAGCTGGCGGGCGCGCTCGCGCGAGAAGCCGAAGTGCTCGCCCAGCTCCTTGAGCGTCATGGGGCGCTCGTTCATCACCCGCTGCTCGATGATGAAGCGCTCGCGGGGATCCAGCCGCATCAGCGCGGTGCGCACGCGGTTGTTGATCAGGCCCGCCTCCTCCTTGTCCGCGAACTCGTCATCCTGGGGCGCGCTGGCGCTCACCACGAAGTCCACGTGGCTGTTGCCGCCGTCCTCGCCCATGGGCGCGTCCAGGGACAAGTCGCGGCCGCCCATGCGCTGCTCCATCTCGCGCACCTCGCCGGGCTTCACGTGCAGCTTCTTGGCGATGTCATCCACGTTCACCACCGAGCCGTCATCCGCGCCGAACTTCTCCAGCTCGCGGCGGGTGCGGGCGAGGCTGAAGAACAGCTTGCGCTGGGCCTGGGTCGTGCCGAGCTTCACCAATGACCAGGACTTGAGGATGTAGTTTTGGATGTACGCGCGGATCCACCAGACCGCGTAGGAGATGAGACGGATGCCCTTGTCCGGATCGAACTTCTGCACGGCCTTCATCAGGCCGATGTTGCCCTCCTGGATGAGGTCGCTCATCTTGATGCCGTAGGAGCGGTACTCGTAGGCCACTTTCACCACGAAGCGCAGGTTCGAGGTGACCAGGTGGTGGCCCGCGGACATGTCGCCCTTGATGAACTTCCGCGCCAGCGCCTGCTCCTCGTCCACCGAGAGCAGGGCGTAGTGGTTGATCTCCGAGAGGTACATCGCCAGGGAGCCGGAGTTGGACGACTGCTCGTGGGTGTTCTGCATGATTGGGTTCTCCCGACCTGGGGCCTCGGAAGGCCAGTGAAAGTGGGTGTTGCTACCGCTTGACGACCGCACGCTCCATGCCAGGAGCAACCGCGGTGCCAGCCTCTTGCGTGAGAAATCCCCTGGAGTGACGGGGGGTTGCGACAAGTCCCCTGCTGGGCAGGGAACCGCGGGTGGAAAGGGTTACAGACCGTCGCCGGAACCCCCGGTCCACGTGTTCTGTAGAAGTTGCGCGACTGTCTGCCAGTCACCTCCGGGCCCCAGGGCCAATGAGATGGTGCGTGCGTCCCTGCTTTCCAACCCAGTAACGGGGTGAAGTGGTGTCGTCTGGGGAGCAGCCGGGGACGAGCCCTCGGAGAGGGAGCGGGGAGGCTCAGGAGGTGCGGCGGGCGTCCAGGGAGCGGCGCAGGGGCGTGAGCAGGCGCTCTGCCTCTCCGGACTCGAGCGGCCGCTGTCCGAAGCGGGCCTCCAGGTAGCGCCGGGTGACGGGCGTCAGCGGCTCGGCCAGGGAGTGCTGCTCACGGGCGAGCCGCGCGGTGAGCTCCTCCAGCGTCTCGCCCTCCCGGGAGCGGACGCCGGCCTCGCGCAGCAAGCGCTCCACCGTGTCCACCAGCTGCGTGGCCGAGTGCGGCCGGGGCGCGGACAGGCGTGCGGAGAGGATGCGCCACGTGGCGTAGGTGAGCAGGCCCGCGAGCAGGGCCAGGCCCCAGACTCGCATTGGCGGCAGGCGCGCCGTGGAGTGGCTCGGGCTGCTCGGTGGACGGATGAGGCGCTGGGCCACATCCATCTGATCCTTCAAGGAGAAGTCGACGACGGAGGAGCGCCAGCGGGCCTCCAGGGCCTCGTACAGGCCGGTGAGGAACTGGAGCGCGGCCATGGACTGGCTGGCCCGGTTGCTGGGGGGCGTCGCGTCCACGGTGATGAAGCCGCGGCCGGGCACCAGCACGTGCGTCCAGGCGTGGGCGTCTCCCGCGCGGAGGATGTAGTCCTCGCCCGAGCGCTCGCCGCCGAAGAAGCCCGAGGCCAGCCGCGCGGAGAAGCCCTGGGTGCGCAGCATGACGGTGAGCGCCGTGGCGAAGTGCTCGCAGTGGCCCGCCTTGCGCACGAAGAGGAAGTCCGCGAGCGGATCCTCCACGTCTCCTCCCAGCTCCAGCGTGTACGTGTACTCGCGCTGCAGCCACGCCGAGAGCTTCTGCGCGGCGGCCAGCGGCTCCTTCTCCCCGCCGATCACCTGGCGGGCCAGCTCCGCCACGCGCGGATCCAGCCGGTCCGGCAGCGCGAGGAGCTGGCCGTGCTCGGCCTCGGTCAGCTTGGTGGAGGAGTCCTCCTCGGGAGGCATGCTGGTGGCCTCGTAGGAGTAGGCCAGGCCGGAGTCCACGAAGCGGACCTCTCCGCCGCCCAGCTCCACCAGCGAGGTGCGCCGGCTGCCCGCGGCCGAGTGCACCACCGCGTTGCCCAGGCGCGTGGGCGTCTCCAGCGCCACCAGCGTCTGAGCGCCGTACGCGGGCAGCAGCTCGATTCGCTGGTGCAGCGAGCTCTCGCCGCCGGGCCGCAGCGTCACCCGGTTGCGCAAGCGCTTGAGGCCGACGACGCTCGTCCACTCCTGCCCATCGAAGGTGTCATAGGTGCGGGCGACCCAATACGCCCCGAGCTGCTCCAAGGCGGGATCCGGGGTGATGTGGGCTCGCAGCACCACGCGGGGGTTGCTCTTGAGCGTCCCGGCGCCGCCCAGGCGCACCGTGTCCGAGAGGCCCGTGGTGGCTCCCAGGCCCGGAGCGGCCCGCCGCGCGGCCATGTTCCAGTTGAGGCGCGGGAAGAGGAGGAAGAAGGCCACGGCGCCGCACACCGCGAAGAGCAGCCCTACCGAGAGCGGACGCAGCACCGAGCGCACGGGCAGCGGCTCGCCCTCGGGGACGGCGGCCTCCACCACGGCCAGCCCCATGGAGAGGCTGGCGCAGACGCAGAAGGCCAGCAGGAACACCACGAAGACCAGCTCGCCGGACAGCGCCGCGCCGCCGGCCACCATCAGCAGGCTGGCCAGCTGCACCTGCCCATCCGTGCGCGCGCTCGGCTCCGACAGCAGCCGGTGGGCGGAGAGCAGGCCCGCGAAGGCGCACGCGGCGACGACGGGATCCAACTGCCCCGTGTACGCGGAGAGGCCCAGCAGGCCGGCCAATCCCAGCAGCAGCACCGAGGTGAGGGTGGGGCGCCTGGCGAACACGCGCCAGCCGAGCAGCGCGAACACCAGCGCCACACAGAACACCGCGACCGTCCACATCGGGAACTGGCCGGACACCGCCATGGAGCCAAAGGCCGCCGCGGCGCCCAGATCTCTCAGCACCAGCCGCAAGCGAGAGGGCGCGCTCATGCCGCTGCCTCCTCGTCCTGGCGCAGCTGCTCGAAGCCCACCCAGGCCAGGGCGCGGAGGATGCGCCGCTCCTGGGCGCTGCCCGACGCGGGGCGCAGGCGCTCACCGGGCGTCTCCAGGCCCACCTCGTTGCCCGCCTCGAGCAGCTCGTGGGAGAGGGCGGCCACCTCCTCGCAGCGCCGATCCAGCGCATCGCCCGCGAGGCCCGCCTCCACGGTGAGGACATAGGTGCGGCGCTCCTCGCGCTCGCGCTCCACCTTGATCAGCTTCCCGACGGCGGCGCTCTTGCGCCAGTGCACGCGGCGGGCATCCTCGGTGGGGCCCAGCTCGCGCAGTCCGGCCACGTCCCCCGTGCCGTCATTGCGGCGCGGAGTGCTCGCGTCTCCGATGGGCCCCAGCCGCGCCTGGTCCGGGAGCTGGCACGCATAGCCGCGCCGCGGGTAGACCAGGAGCGTGCCGTCCACGTAGAAGACGCGCGTCTTGGCGAACAGGCCCAACGGCCACGTGGTGGTGACCCGGACACCGCTCAGCTTCATCGGGCCGCGCTTGGGCGCGGTGAGGTCCGCTCGGACGATGTGCTCTGCCCCCGCGCGCAGGTAGCCCACGCGCCCCTCGCCCTGCAGCGGCACCTCCACCTCGGAGAGGGTGAGGGCGAAGGCGTGGCCTTGGCGGCGGACGAGCGCCCAGCGGTACGCGAAGGGCTCGCCGGCAAAGGCGGACTCGGTGCCCACGCGGCGCACGCTCAGGCGGCGCAGGCAGCGCTCGGAGAGCACCCCGGACACCACCACCATGGCCAGCAGCAGGCCCAGCACCAGATAGAGCAGGTTGTTGCCCGTGTTGAGCGCGCCCAGGCCCACGCCGAACGTCACCACCAGGTACGTGCGTCCCGTGCGCGTCACCTTCAAGGTGCGCGGAGGACGCAGCAGGACGCGCAGCCGCGCCCAGAAGGCGGCGAGCCGGGCTCTCACCGCGGCGCCACGACCTTCCGGGAGATCTCCTCGAGCAGGTGCGAGGCCTCCTCCCGGGCCGCGGCCCCCTGCACGTTGCTGCGCAGCAGCAGCCGGTGCGCCAGGCACGGCACCAGCACCGCCCGCACATCTCCCGGCGTCACGAAGTCGCGCCCTTCCCACAGCGCATGGGCCCGGGCCGCCGAGCCCACCGCCAGCACCGCGCGCGTGGAGGCGCCGCGCTCGATGTCCCCGTGCTCGCGCGTCGCCTTCGCCAGCCGGACGATGTACTCCGCCACGGCCTCCTCCATCCGCAGCCCTGCGGCGAGCGAGCGCAGGCCGAGCAGCTCCTCGGGCCCCGTCACCGGCTCCAGCTCGTCCACCGGAGGCGTCTTGCCGCGAGTGATGAGCAGCCGCGCCTCCACCTCGGGCGACGGGTGCCCCAGCGACAGCCGCATGAGGAAGCGATCGAGCTGCGAGTCCGGCAGGGGATACGTGCCGGTGAGATCCAGCGGGTTCTGCGTGGCCACCACCGAGAAGGGCGCCGGCAGCGGATAAGTGTTCCCGTCCAGCGACACCTGCCCCTGCGCCATGCCCTCCAGCAGCGCGGACTGGGTGCGAGGCGGGGCGCGGTTGAGCTCATCGGCCAGCACGAGCTGCCGGAAGATGGGGCCCTGCCGGAAGGTGAACGTGGCGCTCGCCACGTGGAACACCTGCGCGCCGAGGATGTCGGCCGGCATCAGGTCCGCGGTGAACTGGATGCGCGCGAAGCTCAGCCCACACGAGCGCGCCAGCGCCTCGGCCAGCGTCGTCTTTCCGACGCCCGGCACATCCTCCAGCAGCAGGTGGCCGCCAGCGATCAGGCTGGTGACGGTGAGGCGGGCTTGAGCCTCCTTGCCCTGCACCACGCGCGACAGGTGTGCGGCGATCCGCTCCAGAACCGAGCGCGCGGAGGCAACAGTGGGTGCGGGGACGAGAGCGCGGGCAGGTTGGTTCATCTGTCCGCATAGTCTACCCGAGGCGTCCCCTTGGCGGGACGCCTTGCCGGGCAACGGGGCCTTCAAGCCCGCTCGCTGCCCGGACGAGGAGACTTCAGGCCAACACTTCCTCGGGGGTGTAATACGCGCGCGGCGAGGAGCCTGTGCTCACCCCGAAATAGCGGAACATCCGCTCATGGTGCCGCGCCAGCCCTCGGAACTGCACCTTGTGGTGCGCCGGCAGATCCTTCGTCAACACCACCACCGCCGTGTCCTTGAACTCGCGCAGGTGGGTGAAGTCCAGCAGCACCTCCCGAGAGCCCAGGGCCTCCAGCGAGTGACGCAGGTGCACCGCTGTCCGCCAGTCCAACGTACCCTCGAGCCGGAGGGTGATGCGCCCCGCGAGCTCTTCCTGATGGATCTGCAGCGCCGCCATGGTTGTGTTCTCCCTATCGATGCCGATTCAGTCTGTGTGCCGCCAGAAGACGGACACGGGCTCGGGCCTTGCATTTCCCAAGCCACTCAGGACCGTAAAAACCCCAGGAATTTCCTGGGGGTTGGCCCTGCACGGCGGGAACAATTCGCGCAAAGCCGGTGGTTTTGCAGCCCCCCTCCTGAAAAAACCGCACGGACTGTCGGCCACCCATCGAAGTGGGTGTCGCGCAGCGGTCAGCCGCGAGTGCCTTCCGTTTGCTGCTGAGCACGCAGGGTCAGCTCGCGCTCCTGCTTCTCCTTCAGCTTGCGGAACTCGCGTACCACCTTGGCGGGATAGCCCTGCATGAACTTCTTACGGATCTCCCGCTGGGAGAGGATCTTCTTCGCCATGCCCGGCCCCGCGTTGTAGGCCACCAGCGCGTGCTCGAGCGAGCCGAAGCGCTCGATCAGGTTGGCCAGGTAGGCGGTGCCCAGCTCGATGTTGGTCTCCGCGTCGAAGAGGTTGGTGGAGCGCCCCAGCCGGTAGCCCGCCTTGTCCGCCAGGTAGCTGCCAGTGTCCGGCATCACCTGCATCAGCCCCATGGCGCCCACCCCGGATGTCGCGTAGGCGTTGAACGAGCTCTCGCAGCGGATGAGCGCGATCACCAGCAGCGGGTCCACGTTGTTGCGCTGGGCCTCGCGGACAATCGCCACCGCCACGCGCCGCTGCTGCCGCGCCGGCAGGCCCGAGGCCTTCACCGCCTCCACCACCCCCAGGCGCAGCGCCTCCTGGTAGTTCGCCTCGTCCTGGTACTCCTGCAGCCGGGCCTGCGCGTCCTTGAGCAGCGCGTCACGCTCGGCCAGCTGCGCGCGCAGATCCGCCACCTCGGGAGACTCCACCACGGAACCATCCGGGAGCTGGAACGGGAAGCTGGGGACCGCCGCCCCCGTCAACAACCCCACCGCCGCCACCGCCACCATCCACCGCCGCATATCCCATCCCCCTGCGCCCACTTCGCGCCCAGCGACACCTGCGGCTTGTCCAAGCACCTGCCGTGCCAGCCGCCGCTGGCTGTCTCTCTGTCATTAAGATCCAGGGACTGAGAGAGCCCGAGGTGAGCCGGGCGAGGGCAGGGCAGGGCGGTAGAAATGCCCGAGAGTGGAAGGGGTTTACCCACAACAGGGCTGTTGAAAGCTCTGGTGTGCCCCTCGCCAGGCCTTGCAGCGGCGGGAGGGGCTCCATAGCTTGGCCGACATCCGACGGGCGTGGGTGGCCAGGAGGCGGGCGGCGTGTTCTGGACGATGAGCATCATCCTCTTCGTGCTGTGGTCGCTGGGAATGATCAGCGGTTCCACGGAAGGGCACTGGGTTTACCTGCTGTTGCTCTTCTCGATGGTGAGCCTGACGGTGGCGGTGGCTCAGCACGGGCGGCGGCGGCGGTTATCGGCATGAGCACGCCGCAAAGTCTGGAGGTGGAGCTGCCTCGGGATGCCTCCGGCTTCGTGCGCCGGCAGTGCCCCAGTTGCCTGCGCATCTTCAAGACGCGGCCAAGCCGTTTCGACGCGCGAGTGCTGCACCGCAGGCTGCTGACGTTGTTCCCCTTCGAGAATCCTCACGAGGGCTACGAGCCGGTGCCCTGCTGGACGTGCTTCTACTGCGGCCATCAGGCCGAGGCGGACGAGTGGCTGGTGCGCGATCACGTGGCCTATCTGGAGTCGCTCGCGAGGGGCCTGGCCAACCACGTGCGCTACGAGCAGCTCTCGCACGTCTCGCGCACGCTGGCGCAGAACCCGCGGCCCACCTTCGTGGCGGTGGCGCCGGACGCGCTGCCGGAGAACATGCCCGACGAGCCCGAGGATCTGCGCCCCATCCACCTGGTGTGCTGCGCCGATGAGGTGAAGGCGCTCTGGGACTGGGATGGCCCGTTCTTCTGCCCGCGCTGCGGGGCCCACCACGGGGGCCTGAGCGGCCGGCAGCAGATCCACCTGGAGTTCATCCAGGAGTAGACGCGGCCTGGGCGCACGGAGCAGGCTGTCGGGCGCATGCGGAAGGCTCGACTCGCGGCGTCACTCGCCCTGCTGCTGGCGGCGGGGGTGGCCCGCGCGCACGACGCGGACATCATCTATGCGCAGGTGCACCGCCCCCAGCCGGGCCGCGCCGAGGTTCGCGCGCTGCTGACCATGACGGCGAGCACGCTGAGTCTGATCCTGCCCGCGGACGCGGACGGGGATGGCTCCGTGTCGCAGGCGGATCTGGAGGCGCGGCGCGCCGCTCTGGAGGTGGGGCTGTGGGACGCGCTGCCGCTCACGGCCGGGGGCGCCCCCTGCACGCGCCAGGAGCACGCCGCCCGGCTGCGCGAGTCGTACGTGGAGCTGACCGCCACCTTTATATGTCCGCAGGGATCGCTGCGGCAGACGTACACGGTGCTCTCGCTGTTGCCGGCCAACTACCGGGTGGTGCTCGGCACCTACGGGGGGGAGGGAGGCCAGCTCTTCGCGGACGCCCTCCATCCCAGCCTGGAGATCCCCGAGCGGAGCCCCTCGAGCCCGAGGAGCTTCGCCCCGGGGCTCGGCGGGTGGATCCAGCTGGGGATGAAGCACATCTTCGAGGGGATCGATCACCTGGCGTTCCTGATCGCGCTGCTCCTGGTGGGAGGCCGGCTCCGGCAGGTGCTGTGGATGGTGACCTCGTTCACGCTCGCGCACTCGCTCACGCTCGGGGCCACCGCGCTGGGCTTCATCCTCCTGGACGCACAGCGCGCTCGCTGGGTGGAGGCCGCCATCGCCGTCTCCATCATCTATGTGGCGCTCGAGAACCTGGTGCGCCGCGAGCACCGCCACCGCGCGGTCCTCACCTTCCTCTTCGGGCTGGTGCACGGCTTCGGCTTCGCCAGCGCGCTGAGCGCCTACGGCCTGGGAGAGCAGGTGGCGTCCGGACTGTTCGGCTTCAACCTCGGCGTGGAGCTGGGGCAGGCCACCCTCGTCCTGGCCCTGCTGCCTGTCGTGCGGCTGATCCAGCGCCGTCCCACGGTCAACCTGTGGACGGTCCGAGTGCTCTCCACCGTCATCCTTTGTGCTGGCGTGGGGTGGTTGGTGCAGCGCCTCGGTTGAATCCCCGAACCCCCATCCCTAACTTGCGGCGGAAGACTCAAAGGTAGGGAGAAGGGGGTCGGAGATGGGAGCGAGGCATACTCGCTTGGCGGCCGCGCTGGCCGCTGCCTGGGAGGCCGAGGTGGTATCGGCTCGGCGCATGACGGCGCTGGCGGAGCGCATCGCGGATCCGCGTGCGCGTGCGCGCCTGATGGTGTTGGCGGCGTTCTGCCGAGCCCATGCCTCTCGGCTGCTGGCCCGCCTGGCGGCACTGGGCCGGGGCCCGCTGCCCGTGCCTCCCGAGGACATCGAGGTCGGCTCGGATCTGGCCTTGGAGCTGCGCAGGGAGGGGGCGTTCGCTCGCACCGCCGCCTCGCGCTACGAGCTCACCGCGGAGATGGCTCGCCAGCACGCGGATCTCTCCTCGGCCTGGGTCTGCGAGCTCAACCGCACCGAGGAGCAGGACCGCTCCCGGGAGCTGCTCTCGCTGGCCGAAGGGGCCCAGCCGGCGGTGGGGTTGGGGGACTCGGCGGCCGCGGCGCCGGCGGATTCCTAGGCCGGCGCACGCGCTCCTGCTGACAGGCCACGCGCCTTGGGCGTAGAAATGCGCCCATGGCGAAGGCAGAGAGCTACGACGATCTCATCTTTCAGCTGGGAGACCTGGCGCGAGACCGGCTGCCGGGCAAGCCCAATTGCCCGCGCACCATGGACCGTGTCTACCGTGCCGAGGAGGCGCTGGTGGCGCGGCGTGATGAGCTGGCGGCGCTCGAGCAGGAGATGAACGAGGAGGATGGGGCCTACCAGGAGTTCCAGGCCCAGCAGGATCAGGAGAAGGCCGAGCTCAACACCACGGTGAGGAA
>NZ_JBJMQP010000097.1:0-34914 GCF_045802625.1 Hyalangium sp.
CGCGGATCTGCCTCCTGGCTTCTCCGGCGGGCCGCTGGTGGACGCTCAGGGCCGCTTCCTCGGACTGCTCACCGCCGCCTTCTCCCGCACCGCCGCCGTCGCCATTCCCAGCGAGACGCTCACCCGCGTGGTCAACACCCTCCGGGAGCACGGCGGCATCCGCCGCGGCTACCTGGGCGTCGGCGCCTACCCCGTGCGCCTGCCCCAGCACCTGTGGGCTCGCGCTGGTGCCGAGACCGGCCTCATCTTCCTCTCCGTGGATCCGGACGGCCCCGCCCACCGCGCCGGCCTGCTGCTGGGTGATGTGCTGGTGAACCTCGGCGGAAACAAGCTGGAGGGCGTGGAGGATCTGCTCGGCTACCTCGCCGACGAGAAGGTGGGCACCACCGTCCAGGCCAAGGTGCTGCGCGCCGGCGAGGTGCGTGAGGTGGCCCTCACCATCGGCAAGCGCTCGTGACGGCGAGTGACGAGAAGAAAGGCTCGGACCATGAAACTGCTTCAACAATTCTCCGATGATCTCGAGGAGCTCGTCGCCCGCGCCTCGCCCGCCGTCGTCGGCGTGGAACATGGGCGCGGCCATGGCACGGGCCTCTTCCTCACGCCGGACGGCTACGTGCTCACCAACCGCCACGTGGTACGCCACTCGCGCCGGCAGACCGTGACGCTCTCCACCGGCGAGGAGCGCAAGGCCAACTTCATCGGCGGGGACGCGCCCACGGATCTCGCCGTGCTCCGCGCGGAGGGCTCGGACTTCCCCACCCTGCCCCTGGCCGACCCCAAGGACGTGCGCATGGGACAGCTCGTGGTGGCCATCGGCAACCCGTTCCGCCTGGAGCAGTCCGTGTCACTCGGTGTGGTGAGCGCCATCAACCGCAGCCTCACCCTGCCCGATGGCACCGTCCTGGAGGGCATGCTCCAGACGGACGCCGCCATCAACCCAGGCAACTCGGGCGGGCCGCTGCTCAACACCCGTGGCCAGGTGGTGGGCCTCAACACGCTGGTGCTGCCATACGCGCAGGGCATCGGCTTCGCGGTGAGCGCCACCACGGCGGCGTGGGTGGCCAGCCTCCTCATCCAACGCGGCAAGGTGGACCGGCGCTACCTGGGCGTGGCGGCCCGGGCGGTGACGCTCGAGCCCGCGCAGGCTCGGGATGCCGGCCAGCCTCGCGGAGTCCTCATCCTCCAGGTGCAGCAGGGCACTCCCGCCGACCATGCGGGCCTGCAACCGGAGGACCTGCTGCTGGGCATCAACCAGCGCCCGGTGGGCAGCGTGGATGACGTGCAGCGCGTGATGGCCCTGTCCGACAAACCCGAGGTGCTCCTGGACGTGCTGCGCAAGGGCCGCCGCCGGGAGCTGGCCGCGCGTGTGCGCTCTCGCCCGGAGCCTGCGGCCGCGTAGCTGCCAACAGTTCGCGCGTCCCATCCGTCGTCCGCCTTGCAGCGCGAGAAATGAGGCCACGAGCCGGAGCGCCCCCATGTCAGCCTCAGTCCCCTCTTTTGATGGAGGGTTCAATGGAGCGCTCGCTGCTGTCCTCGCTTCTCGCCGTTGCTCTCGGAGTGGGCTGCTCCAGCCCTCGCAAGGACTCGCCTGAAGCCGCCGGGCGGGAGCAATCCCCGAAGTCCCAGGTCCTCGAGGCGGGGGCTCGCGCGCTTCAGGACACCACGCCGGTGCGCCAGTTCGACATCTACCTGGTGGGCTTCCACCCAATGAAGGACGACCCGGCGATGCAGATGGAGGCGCACCACTACTGCCATCAGGTGAACCAGGACTTCGCCCAGTGCGTGCTCTTCGATGGGAACACCGCGAGCGCGAACATGAACGGCGTGGAGTACATCATCTCGGAGCGCCTCTTCGAGTCACTCCCGGCGGAGGAGCGGCGCTCCTGGCACCCGCACAACTACGAGATCCTCTCCGGTCAGCTCGTCGCCCCCGGCCTGCCCGCGGTGGCCGAGAAGTCGCTGATGAAGGACAAGATGAACAGCTACGGCAAGACGTGGCACGTGTGGATGACCACTCCCCATGGTGACAAACCCGCGGACACGCTGCCCCTGGGTCCGCCGCACCTGGCGTGGTCCTTCAACCGCGACGGCGAGGCCCACCCGGGGCTGGTGGAGAACGCCTTCCAGCAGCTGAAGATCGACCCCACGGAGAAGCGGAAGGATCGCGCGGACCTGTCGGCGGTGGCCCACCCGCAGGAGGGCGTGGACGCGCTGAAGGGAGCCTTCCCAGGCGCGGGCGCGGCGCCTCCGGGCGTGCAGCCGAAGTAGCACCACGCTCGCTGAGCCCTGGAGACCGCGTCCCACGGGCTACTGCTTGCCGGCAGGCTTGTCGCTGACCGGGGGAGCGCTTCGCGGCACCGTGCCTTCCTCCGCTCCGTAGCCACCGATGCCCTTCTGGTGGATGCGCTCTTCGCCCACGTCCTCATCGGCCACGTCCCGGCGGGGCTCACGCTCAGGCTGGTGCCTCGCCTCGCGCTCGAGCTCCTCCGCGCTCTTGGTGTCGGTCCGCTCGTCACCTTTCACGGGCTTGCCTCGGTTCTCGGCCATGGTCTTGGCTCCTCCTCAACGGGTTCTGAAGCCAAAGGTCCGAACCATCTCTGTGCGCGGCAAGGCGCCCCGCCCATGCTCCTCCGCTCGCCCCACGCGCGGGAGTCCCTGGGCCCATGGGAATAAGCGCCGTCGCTCCTGGGAGCGAGGGGATGCGCTCGTCAGGTCGCGTCGGCGCTGACCCCGGAGGCGCGCCGCACCGCCTGGATGACGGTGTCCGCGGTGAGCAGCTCGGGCAGCACCTCGGGGCGCTCCGGCGCGGAGGGGCTGATCACCAGGTACATGGGCACTCCGGCACGGCCGTGCGCCCCGAGCATGAAGGTGATGCGCGCATCGCGGCGGGTCCAGTCCGCCACGAAGAAGGCCACCTGGTGACGCGAGAAGGCCGTGCGTACCTCCTCGCGCGTCAGCACGGTGCGCTCGTTGAACTTGCAGGTGAGGCACCAGTCGGCGGTGAAGTCGATGAACACCGGCTGCCCAGCCTTCAGCGCCGCGGCCACGGCGGTCTCGTCATACGGCTGCGCTGCCGACACAGTGGAGGCATGCGCGACAGGCCCGAGCCCCTCGAAGCGCAGGGCGAAGCCGCCCGTGGCCACCAGCACCGCCAGCGCGGCGAAGATGCCCACCCACCGCCGCGTCCCGCCCGACGCCTGCGCGAGCCCGTACAGCCACGCGCCCACGCCCACGGCCACGAGGAAGGCGAGCAACCGCGCCATGCCATCCACCCCGGCCAGCCCGCCCATCACCCACGTCAGCCACACGGCGGTGCTCAGCAAGGCGAAGCCGAGCAACTGCTTGGCGCGCTCCATCCACGCGCCCGGCCTGGGCAGCCGCTTCGCCAGCCCCGGCACCATCACGAGCACACAGAAGGGCAGCGCCAGCCCCAACCCCAGCGCGGAGAAGATGGTCAGCACGGTGCCCGGGCCCGCGGCGAAGGCGAAGCCCACCGCCGTGCCCATCATCGGCGCGGAGCAGGGAGTGGCCAGCACCACCGCGAGCACGCCCTCGCCCACGCTGCGCGCCACACCGTGCGAGCTGTCCACCTTGCCGGACAGCGCCGTGCCATCCAGGGCCACGTGGAAGACGCCAAAGAGGTTGAGGGCAAAGGCCACCAGCACGCCACAGACGGCGGCGACGAAGAGCGGCTCCTGGAACTGGAAGCCCCAGCCCACGCTATGGCCACCGGCGCGCACCACGAGCACCACGCAGGCCAGCAGCAGCATCGTCCCGATGATTCCGCCCGAATACGCCAGGGCATGCAGGCCCACGTGCTCCCGCTCCTTCTGGGCCAGCCGGGCGAAGCCGTAGGCCTTGAGCGCCAGCACGGGGAAGACGCACGGCATCAGGTTGAGGATGGCACCGCCGAAGAACGCGAACAGCAGCGCCATGCCCAGGGACATGCCTGGCGGGGAAGCCGCCGCGGGCGCCGTCAACTGCACCTGCGGCGGAGCCCCGGGCACGGCGAGCCGGGGAGCCCCTGTGGGCGGTCCCTTCGCGACGACGGGGACCACCTCCACGGGCGCGAGCGGCAGGTCCACCTCCATCGCACGGTAGCCGGTCTGCGCCGTGCCCAACCTCAGCACGCCCTTGAAGCGCGGAGGCTCCTTGGGAGCCGTCGCCGAGGCGTCCCCCTGGAGCCGGAACCGCCCGGAAGGCTCCGAGGTGAGCTCCATGTGCTTGATGCCACGGACGCGCTCGGGGACGAAGAAGCCCGGGTCGACGGCCGGGAGCACCTGCCCATCCCGAGCCGAGACCGTGACAATCCCCCCGAAGGGCTGACCCGTCTTCAAGGTCTGCGACTCCAGGGCGAGCTTCACCGTGAAGCCGGACTCGTCGGCCGAGCGCGGCACCTGGGCCTGGGCGGCATCGAAGGCCACCGTGGACTCCGCATCGCGAACCGTCTCGCTGCCCACCGGCACGGAGCGCGACAGGAGCATCTCCGCGGGGATGCACCGCTCCCGGCACACCAGCGCGTTCACCGCGGCCGACAGCGTGAGGCTGCCCGTGGCCTGCTCGGAGGCGCGCGCCTCGGCGAAGAGGAGCACCTCGTCCTGGTACCCATAGGTGATGAGGGAGTTGTCCGGCGTGCGGAAGGTGGCCGGGAAGGGCCAGCGCAGCTCGCCCACGGTGATGCCGGGCGCATCCCAGGACACCTCGGTGGCCAGGCCCGCGTCTCCCGGGTTCTTCCAGTAGATGTGCCAGTCCGGATCCAGCTTGAAGCGCACGCCGACGCGGAAGCTGTCCCCCGGCTTCACCTGGGAGACATCCATCAGCAGCGTCGTCTCCACGCGCGGATCCCCCTCATCGGGCGCGCCGGTGGCCTTGGCCGAGGCAGGCGGCTCCGCCCACGCCACCGTGGATGCCACCAACCCCCACAGGAGCCCTGCCCACTTCCATCGCTGCTGACGCCTCATGCGCCTCCCGTTAACCCGTTGGCCTTGCTCCCGCCAGTCCCAGTGTCCGGTCCCTCGCAACCCTACGGGCGAGCAGGCATTCCCCCGGAACACTCTGTGACACGAGGCGGGCGCGAGTTTCACCCCACGGTCTACCCCTCCAGGAGCACACCGAGGGCAGCCTGAGCCAGTCAGCGCTTGCGTCCGCCGAACAACTCCTCGAGGGCCTTGAGCTGGGTGATGTTCGAGCGGCCCTCCAGCTCCGAGCGGCACACGGTCTTCAGCCGAGCCAGCACGCGGTAGGCGGTAGCGCGAGCCATCCCCTGCTCGCGCGCCCAGTCCTCCACCGTGCCCTCGTCCGTGAGGAGGTGGCGCAGCAGGTTGCGCTCCTCGGGCTTGAGCACCTCCAGGAGCTGCCGGGCCAGGCGCTGGGCATCCATGCGGCGGCGGAGCGACTCGGGCGGATCATGCAGCCCGGAGTCGTCATGCCTGGGAGCGGGAGCTTCCAGGGCATAGCGGCGCAGCAGCTCGCGCACGGCCTCCGCGGACTGGGGCCAGCGGCCCAGCTCTCCCGCATACGCGCGGAGCGCCTCTTCAATGAGCGCGCGGCTGAAGCGCTCGCCCTGGGTGAGCAGCGCGGG
Organism: Hyalangium sp.; assembly: GCF_045802625.1. Lineage (NCBI taxonomy): Bacteria > Pseudomonadati > Myxococcota > Myxococcia > Myxococcales > Archangiaceae > Hyalangium > Hyalangium sp. The sequence goes on from NZ_JBJMQP010000097.1 coordinate 5,582, forward strand.
CCAGGGCGCCGCTTCGGGCGGAGCGCTGCCGACGCGGCCCAGCACGTCACGCACGTGGGCGCCGAGCGCGTGCGCGGCATCATGACCGTCCCGGCCATCCGCCACCACCTGACGGAAGCGGTGGCGCAGCGCCCGGCCCAGCGCCTCGTCGTCCATGGCGAGCAGCTCGCGCCGGCGCACGTCGTGGAGGATGTGGCGCTCGAAGAACAGGCCGAGCAGACCATCCACCAGCTCCCCGGGAGCGGTGCCGGCCAGCAGCAGGCGGAGCGAGGCGAAGGCAGGCTCGGAGAATGCCCCACTGGCCTCGAACTCGCGCAGCGCATCGCGCACGGTGGCCAGCGGGGAGGCCATGGCCTCAGTGCTCCAGCTTCTTCTTGGGATTCACCGGCATGCGAATCACCTGGCTCACCGAGGTGCGCGCCCCCTCGGCCTTGGCGCGGCGAACCATGAGCGCGGGCAGCTCGGCGACGCGGCGCTCCACGGCGAGCCGCAGATCCGCCAGCCGCTCCAGGTGGCGGCGCGCGGGGATCTCCTCGACGGACAGCCGCACCAGCTCATGCAGCGCGGCCTCGGCCTCGTTGAGCGAGCGCCCAGCCGACTCGACATCGCGCCGGGAGAGCGCCTTCCACGCCGAGCCCTCGGCGGCGACGAGCTCCAACTCCACGCTCACCGCGCGCACCAGCCGTCCCTCGGGGCTGTCGGGGAGCACGCGGGTGACAGTCACCGACGGGCGCCGGGTGTCGCCGCGCTCGATGAAGGAGGTGGTGACGGTGAGGTTCCACTCGGCGGCGGACAGGCGTCCGGTGAAGAGGGCGCGGCGCAGACAGGCCTGGGAGACGGAGCCGAGCAGCACGCTCATGGCATCCCCCTCGACGCGAGTGGGGTAGCGGTGGCGGCACCGCAGCTCGGCGAAGCCGGTGGGCAGCACGTGGATGCGCGCCTCGGAGGCCACCTCGCCGAACAGCTCGGTGACGATGCTGGCGACGGTGGTGGGCAGGGCCTCCGCGTCATCGGCGTGCGAGAAGCCGGTGCCGGAGGGGCTGGTGAGGGCCTCGAGGATCTCCGGCATGTAGTGGCGGCCCAGGCCGAGCGCGTGCAGCGTCAGCCCGGACTCAGCGACCTTGGAGCCGAGCTGGCGGAAGTCGATGACGGCGGCGCGGCCCACGGAGGGCTCGCCATCGGTGAGCAGCAGCAGCTTGGGACGGGCTCCGGGCACGAGCACGCGGCGCAGGGCGGCGGCGCCCAGGTCCACGGCCTCATGGAGCGCGGTGCCGGAGCCCGTCTCGAGGGCGGAGAGGCGCTCGGAGAGCTCGGTCTTGGCATCCGGCTCCATGGCGCGCACGGGGAGGAGCTGCTCGGGCACACCATCGAAGGCGAGCAGGCCAATGTAGTCCCGAGGCCCGGCCTGGGCGACGAGGGCCTGAGCGGCCTCGACGGCGGCGACGAGGGGCGCGCCGCGCATGGAGGCGCTGCGATCGATGAGGAGGTTGACGGCCACGGGAGCGCGAGGGGCATCCGCATCGGCCTCCAGGTTGACGAGGAGGGAGACCTCCCGGCCCTGCTCGTTGTCGCGCTCTACCGCCCAGGCCATCAGCTTCATACGATTCCCCTGCTGGATGAGGGCTATTGTGCCCCGTTCCTGGATAAGAAGACGGCAGGTCTGCTCACCGCGTCTCAAACCCAGCAGCACCCCAAGAATTCCAGGGGGTTGCAGCACACCGGGGACGCTCCTGGGCAACGAGAGAGGCGGAAGAACACCGAAGTACGAGTGAAAGACCGGGGAGCTCTCCTGGGAGCTACGACCCGGCTGCTGCGCTTGAACGGCCCGACAACAAGTGCCCCCGCGCCACCACGAGCCACGGGGGCGCTCGGCATTATTCCGGATCCCAACCGCCCCACGACTCTTCGCTGTAGCTCCACTGACGGCCGCCCGCGGTGACCGTCACCGGGAGCACCTGCTCGTTCTCCCCGTCATCTCCCAGGACGATGAAGTCCAGGTTGTCGTCGTCCAAGTACGTCGTGTCGTCGTGCCTCATGGTGCACCTCCGGACGCTCCGCGACAGCGCATCGGGTAGACGGCGGCAGACCGCTCGCCCCCCGGCGGGCGCCCCCCAGTTCGGTCGACGGAGGCCCACCCCATGCGGTGCCTCCACAGCGCGTTGACCGATTTACCGAAAGGGTGGGCACCTGAGCCGCGCGTGTAAACCCGTTGAGGTGCTCGGCCCCCAGGCACGTCGGGCATCGCACGGCTGGCTGGCCGCTCCCGTCCGCTGCTGGATGCTCGACGGCCGAGGCTCTCCCTCGGGCCCTCAGCAGCCGCGCCCTGCCGGGTAGCCAACGGTTGGCCCGGGGGCAGGCGCGCACCCGGTGTCGAGTCCCTCCGCCTCGGGCACCTCAACGCTTGATTCGCGAGTCAACCTTGTTAGGTTTGGAGCCAGCCGTTGCCGCATCGCGGCAATGCAACCCACCCCGCCGCCCCGGCTTCCGAGCGCACCGAGTCCCCATGAGCCCCATCATCACAGGCCTGCTCCTCGCTGTCGCCCTCTCCGTCTTCGTCATGACCATGGCAGGCCGTGCAGGCGTCCTGCTCGCGATGAAGGGGGAGAACCGGCTGGACAGCATCCCCTTCCGCATCAAACAGCTGTTGCGCTTCGGCCTCGGGCAGCGGCGCATGGTGGATCCGGAGGAGTTCACGCCGGGCCTGATGCACGTGTTCATCTTCGCGGCCTTCCTGGTGCTGGCGGTGCGCACCATCATGCTGTTCAGCATGGGCTTCAGCGAGACGGCGCTCGAGGTGCTCACGGACCTGGGGCACCCGTTCTGGGCCGCGCACCGGCCGCTGCTCAACCTGTACCGCGTCTACCTGCTGGCCAAGGACGTGGCGGCGACGCTGGCGGTGCTGGGCGTGGCGTACTTCTGCTTCCTGCGCGCCAGGGTGAAGCCGGACCGGATGACGCCATCCTGGGAGGCCTACCTCATCCTGGGCTTCATCGGCGGGCTGATGGTGACGGAGTTCTTCTTCGGCGGCAGCCACATGGTGTCGCAGAAGGGCGGCTTCGTGTGGTGGGAGCCGACCACGAGCGTGGTGGGCCTGGGGATGATGGCGCTGGGCACCACCGGCGCGCACGTGCTGGGGCTGGCCGGGTTCTGGATCCACCTGACCATCATCCTCACGTTCCTGAACTTCCTGCCGCAGGGGAAGCACTTCCACATCATCACCGGCCTGCCCAACGTCTTCTTCCAGCGCACACGCGCCAGCGGCAAGCTGGGCACGCCCAACCTGGAGAAGGAGGAGTTCGGCACCGCCACGGTGAAGGACCTGACGTGGAAGCAGGGCCTGGATTTGTACTCCTGCACCGAGTGCGGCCGCTGCCAGACGCACTGCCCCACGTACATCACCGGCAAGCCGCTGACGCACAAGGGCGTGAACCAGGACCTGAAGCACTGGCTCTGGGATCACCAGCAGTGGGTGGAGGAGGGCTACGGCCCCAGCGGCGTGAAGGAGACGTTGCCGGAGATCATCGGCAGCGCGCTGAAGGCGGAGACGGTGTGGGCGTGCACGAGCTGCGGCTGGTGCGAGCAGGCATGCCCGGTGTTCATCGAGAACATCCCCCGGCTGATCGACATGCGCCGCTACCAAGTGCAGGTGAAGGCGGAGTTCCCGCCGGAGATCCAGCGCGTCTTCGAGGGCATCGAGCGGCAGGGCAACCCGTGGGGCATCGGCCAGGACCGGCGTGACGAGTGGGCGGAGGACCTGAAGCTGCCCACGTGGGGCGACGGCGGCGGCCCGTACGAGTACCTGTTCTTCGTGGGCTGCGCGGGCAGCTACGACGACAAGCAGAAGAAGGTGAGCCGGGCGCTGGTGAAGATTCTTCGCGAGGCGGGCGTGAGCTTCGCCACGCTGTCCAAGCAGGAGATGTGCAACGGCGAGACGGCGCGCCGCATGGGCAACGAGTACCTGTACCAGACGATGGCGAAGATGAACGTGGAGGCGTGGAACGGGCTGGGGGTGAAGGCGGTGATTACCCAGTGCCCGCACTGCTTCAACACCATCAAGAACGAGTACCCGGAGTTCGGCGGCGAGTACCGCGTCATCAACCACACGCAGCTGATCAACGACTTGCTGAAGGAGAAGCGGATCAAGCTGTCGCAGGTGATGAACTCGAAGCTGACGTACCATGATCCGTGCTACCTGGGCCGGCACAACGGGGTGTACGACGCGCCTCGCGAGGTGCTGAAGGCCATCCCGGGGCTCGAGGTGGTGGAGATGCAGCGCAGCAAGCGCGAGGGCTTCTGCTGCGGCGCGGGCGGCGGGCGCATGTGGATGGAGGAGCACATCGGCACGCGCATCAACCACAACCGCATCAACGAGGCCGCGCTCACGCTGAAGGCCGCGCAGGACCCGAGCACCCCGGTGCCGGACGCGACGGACAAGAAGAAGCCGGGCCTGGTGGGCGACTACAAGGACAAGGGCGGCACCGGCGTGGTGGCGGTGGCCTGCCCGTTCTGCTCGACGATGTTGCGCGACGCGGTGAACGACACGGGCCGCGAGGAGAACATCACGGTGCGGGACATCACCGAGCTGGTCGCCGAAGCCCTGGAGACGAAGTCCGGCGGCGCCACCGTGACCCCCGGCGCGACGGTGAACGCCAAGCCCGAGTAGCTCGCCGCTCTCCCACGGAGGCCACGAGGTGCCAGCCCCGGGTCTGGCCCTCGGGAGGGCCCGGAGGCTCGACAACCGAGCCCCGGGCCTCTCGTGTCTCTGGAGCCCGAGCTACTTGCGCGCCTGCTGCTCGTTGATTTGCGCTTCGATGCTCTTGGCCGTCTCCTCATCCACGAGCTGGAGCAGCTTCCACTCCAGCTCTCCATCCCTTGCGAAGCTGCGGTTCATCTCCGCCGGCCCGCGGGTGAGGGGCGTGTGGTCCGCGGAGGTATTCAGGAACTGGCTGCTCTTGATGGGATCATCATTGAACGGCGAGACGTCTCCCGCGGCGCCCACCGTCAGGCTGTCGGTGAAGGCGTTCTCGTGCGCGTTCATCTCGCCCTTGTTCCCCGTGAACACCGTCTGCCGGAAGATGCGCACGGCGCTGGTGTTCTCACTGAGGCGAAAGCCCTCGGCATAGAGCCGGGAGGCGGAGCTGACCACGCGCGATTGCTGCATGTCGTTGCGCCAGTCGGTGACGAGGATGAACTCCTGGTCTCCCTTGCGATGCGGATAGCCCTCCGCGGACACGAGCTTCACCACCTGCGGCCACACCTGCTCGATGGGCTGCGTGTACACGTACTGGCTGACTTCCTTGTACAGCGCCTCCTGGTGACGCGCCGTGGCACAGCCGGTCAGCACCATCAACAGGCCCAGGGACAGGCACCGACGAACGACACAGAGACTCATGGCGACTCCTCGCGGAACTCCGGTTCCAAGGGCTCCTGTCAGCTCCGCGACGCTGGAGCCAGACCACCCCCACTCCCAGGAGAACGCACGGCCCGGGCTCACATATCGCCCAAGCCCAGGAGCCGCCTACTTGCGGCCCTTCTCCGAGCGAAAAAGCCGGGCCAGCCGCTTCGTCGGCCCGTCATCGCCAAGCTTGTTGGCCACGTACGCGCCCGCGGAGGCGAGCTTGCGGCGGGCGTCGCTCGGCGGAGGCGCATCCTCCGGAGGGCCGGGCGGCGCATCCAGCATGCTCCCGCCGGAGGTCTTCAGCAGGGTCCTCGCCAGGTCGCGATCGTCGTCGCTGGCGTGAGGCATCAGCAGCGCGCACACCCCCGAGTGGCCATGAGCGGCGGCAATCAAGAGCGCCGTCTCGCCGGTGCTGTCGGTGAGCATCGGCTCGGCGCCGGCGGCCAGCAGCGCGCTGACGATCTTCGCGTGCCCGGCCTGCGCGGCCATCATGAGCGGCGTGCGGCCGCGCTCGCCGATGGGGTTGGGATCCTCGCCCTCGGCGAGCAGTTCCTCGACACGGGTCTCATCACCGGCCATCACGGCATCGAAGAGGGACATCGGCTACCTCCAGGACTGGAGCATCGCGCCTTCTCCCTCCGCGCGCCAGCGGCCCGCTCGCCTGCCGGCCTAGGTTCCGCCGTAGAAAGGATCGCTGGCGCTGGGGATCAGCAGCGTGCCCGGGCCCGGCGACGTCGTGGGGACGGTGACGCGGTAGATGTTGGAGGCGCCGCCCGCGTCGGAGAGGAAACCCACCTGGCTGGAGCTCATCCAGCTCGGGAAGGTGTCGCGCGCACCGGACTCACCGGCGTGCTCGGTCACCCGGGAGAGCGAGGTGCTGACGGAGCTCAGCGCCCCGACGAAGATGCGCGAGCCGCCCGAGGACAGCCGCCCATCCAACGCCACCTGCTGCCCGTCCGGAGACACCACGGCCCGGTTCACCACCCACAGCACCTCGTTGCCCAGGTTGTTGGAGACAATGGTCGAAGGAGTCCCACTGAGGCTCACCCGCTGAAGCTGGCTGAGCTGGGTGCTGGTGGAGCCCGTCGGCACGAGCACGCTCTGCCCATCCGGGAAGAACGAGGCCCCGCCGTAGGATGTCGCAGGATCATTGGTGAGCACCTGGAAGCCGCTGCCATCCGTGTTCACCTTGCCGAGCGCGAAGTTGCCCGAGCCGCGGTTGAACGCGAAGACGATGGCGGTGCCCGCCGGGTTGAAGGTGGGGTAGCGGAAGTTGGTGCACCCCGAGCAACCCGCTGCTCCGGAAGCAAACACCGTGGAGGGCTGGGCGCTGCCATCCGTGGGAACCGTCTGCAGCTCGAAGCCGGTGGCGATCTGATGGACGAAGACGACGAGGCGCCCGTTGCGCGTGACCGCAGGCTCGGAGGCCCCGCCAATCGTCGTGAGCCGCTGCGGGCTGTTGGGGTCGCCTGTGTCGTCCACCACGTAGACGTTCCGGTCGCTCTCGCGCACGAACGCGAATCCATGAGTGAACAGCACGCTGCCACCGCCGCCGCCGCCACCGCCACCGCCATCGTCGATGGGCTCACACGCCGCGAGGCCCGCGGCCAGCACCAGCGCGCCGACAATTCGACTCATGCGCTTCATAGGCTCCTTGTTCCGCTCTTGACGTAGGCGCCCGCAATCTGGGGGCCCCCCCTTCCGACGTCAACGCGAGCGCCGCATTCAACCCCCGCCAGGGGAACAGCGCCTAACGGTTGAGCTTCGCCAGCTCGTTGCGGCACACGTTGCAGAGCCCCAGCTGCTTGCGATCGCTGTCCACCGGCGACTGGGCAAAGAACATCACGCAGCGGAGCTCCTCGCAGTAGGACAGCCCCAGCAGGTGCCCGGCCTGGTGCACGCCTTCCACCTGCACCCGGCGCCGGAGCTGATCCAGGTCCGCGCCCGCGCGCAGCCGGGCCGTGCTCAGCACCGCACTGTGGGACTCGCGGTCCGCCTCCCCGAAGACGAAGGCCGAGTCCGGCACGAACAGATCCGCGTCCGTCACGCCCATCACCAAGTTCTGTCCAGGCTCCAGCAGCGTCACCAGCCGGCGCATGATGGCGTTGCAGTGGTACTGGGAGCGATCCTTGTTGAAGGCGTAGTCCGGACGCGGCAGGGCCACCTTGCTCGCCACGACCGTGAGGCCCAGGTGCGTGGCGAGCGGACCCTCGAGATCCTTCAGCAACGTCGGAGGAGGGCCGCCCACGGAGACCAGGAGGAGCACCTTCTGCGGCATGGGCACCACCCCCGGCTAAGCATCACGGGCAGCGGAGAGACACCACCCGAGAGCGAGGTGGCTGGGGCGCAAGGATTCGAACCTTGATAATCAGATTCAAAGTCTGACGTCCTGCCATTAGACGACGCCCCAGCAAGTTCGCGTTGTCCGAGACGGGATTGTAGGCCATCCCCATCAGGGCGGGAACTTATCTCGCACGGATCAAGACGGACCGCCGGTGCGGGAGCTGACCCCGCTCCCACACAGAGCGTTCATTGGAGTACACCCCAGCCCTGTTTCCGTGAGGGCGGGCAGGGCTCGGAACGGCTCCCTGCCCGCTGGGCTTTCTTTCTGAGGCTTCCGGGTTCAGCCCTTGAGCACGGCGATGGGCGTGAGGCGGAGCAGCGGTGTCACGAGCTCCTCCTCATCCTCCAGCACCTCGGTGATGTCGCGGTAGGCGGCGGGGGCCTCCTCGACCAGCGAGGCGGCTCGGCCCGCGTCGAACACCACGCGGCGCATGGCGTGCTCGAGCGCCGCCGGGCGGATGCGCTCTCGGGCCTCCCGGCGGGTCATGACGCGGCCCGCACCGTGCGAGCAGGAGCCGAAGGCCCGGGGCTCTCCCCTCCCCGCCACGAGGTACGAGGCCGTCCCCATGCTGCCGGGGATGAGCCCTCTCTGTCCGGGAGCCAGCCCCACTGCTCCCTTGCGGTGGATCAGCAGCGTGCGGCCGAAGTGGGACTCGGCGGCGACGTGGTTGTGGTGCACGTCCACCCGTGAGTCCAGATCCGGCCCCTGCCCGAGCGCTTCGGCGAGCACCTCCACCGCGCGCCGGGTGAGGGTGTCGCGGTTGGCCCGGGCGAAGCGGCAAGCCTGCGCGGTGTCGGCGAGGCAGGCGGCTCCTTCGGGCGTGTCGGTGCGCAGGCCGGGAAGGGAGCCCTCTCCATGGGCCTGAGCAACGCGCAGGTGATGGGCGGCGATGGCGGCGCCCACCCCGCGTGAGCCTGTGTGGAGCAGCAGCCAGAGGTCTCCCGCGGCGTCGCGATCCAGCTCCAGGAAGTGGTTGCCGCCCCCGAGCGTCCCGAGGTGTTTCGGCACGAGCCGTTCCCACTCGCGCTGGAGGCGGTGGGTGGAGAGGCGCTCGGCTTCGAGCTCGGGCGGCAGTGGCAGCCCGCGCCCCCGGTGGACGGCGTCTCCCACGGGCACGGCCTTGGCGAATGCGGTGAGGATGCGGATCAACTCAGCTCGATCGATCGTCGAGGCGGGGAAGTTGAACCGCACCGCGCTGACTCCGCAGCCGAGATCGCCCCCGAGCGCTCCGGGGACGATGTGGCGCTCGGTGGCGAAGACCGTGCCCACCGCGACACCCTCGGCCATGTGGACATCCGGCATGGCCGCCACATGCTCGACGACGTAGGGCTGGCTGGCGATGTGCTGAAGTTGCTTCACTGCGCCCGCCGGCACCGCGCGGGCCCAGGCGTAGATGGGAACAGCGCCGGGCTGGCTCTCGAGGAGGCGGGGCATCATGACTCACCCCCTTCCTCGTGCTCCTCGTCCCAGGCGAGCTCGTCGGCTTCGGAGCCGGTGAGTTCGTGGGACGCCACGCCCAGGTAGACGAAGCGCAGATGCGGCACGCGCTTGAGATCCAACCCGACCGCGAGCTGTGAACGGATGAAGCCGCTCGCGCGGGTGAGGGCTGCCTCGACTGGAGCGGGCCCGGTGACGGCGAGTTCAGGAGGGAGGGTGAAGCCGATGCGGGCGTTGCGCCCGTCCGGCGTCAGCTCGAGCGACGTCACCGAGACGCCCTCGAGCAACGGATCCGACAGTTCTCCACGAAAGAGGCGAGACACCTCCTGGAACAGGGTGGACTGAATGCGCAAGTGGCGCGCGGGGATGGACTCGACTTCGGAAGACAGCAGGGAAGACTCCGCGCCCCTGCGGGAAGCGCGGCTACGGCGATGCTTGGAAGAAGTCATGAGGACGAACGGTTCCCGTCAGGCCGTACGCGTCCCCGATGGCCCCCACTTCGGGGCACGCGGGATACACGTCGGCCGAGTCAGCTCGACAGAACTCCGTGCCAGCACCCGCGCCGGAGGCGGCAGGCCCGTTCGTCTCGACTTCAGCGAGGGAGCGGAGCGCGCCCGGTCAGGCGAGCGTCAGCGCGGAGCGACCCGAGACACCGTTCAGAACAGTCCCCATGGCACACCTCCCGCCGCGCGGAGTGAAGCGCGATCCGTGACGACAAGGTGCCACCGCACCCCATCCGAGTCAACGCCCGACGCCACCACGCGCAAGTGGCTGACACAAGTCCTGGATGACTCAGCGCGGCACCGCCACGTGCGCAAGGCCCGCCTCCAGGACGAGGCTTCTGTTGCGCCGGCCTCACATGGTTCATCGCGACTTGGCGCGGCCTCCCGAGCGGCGTACGCCGCAGGAAACACGGGAGACAGCACATGGCGGAAGCATTCGACGTCGTGGTCATCGGCGGCGGCCCCGCGGGCGAGAACGTGGCGGCGCGTGCGGCAGCGGCGAAGGAACCCAGGCTCTCGGTGGCGCTCGTGGAGCAGGAGCTGCTCGGCGGAGAGTGCTCCTACTGGGCCTGCATCCCCAGCAAGGCGCTGCTGCGCCCCACCGAGGCGCAGTGGCTCGCGCGGCATACACCGGGACTCCAGGAGGCAGTGAAGGGTCCGCTCGATGCTCGCGAGGTGCTGAAGCGCCGCGACTCCCTGGTGCAGGGCTACAAGGATGACTCGCAGCTGAAGTGGGCCGTGGGCGCGAGCCTCCACGTGGTGCGCGGCCGTGGGCGCCTGAGTGGGCCGCGCACGGTGCGCGTGGAGGGTAAGGGTGGCACGCAAGAGCTCACGGCGCGCAAGGCGGTGGTGCTGGCCACGGGGAGCAGCCCGCGCCTGCCTGACGTGCCTGGGCTGAAGGAGGCGCGGCCCTGGGACAATCGCGGCGGCACGGCGGCGAAGGAGGTGCCACGGCGGCTGGTGGTGCTCGGCGGAGGAGTGGTGGCCGTGGAGCTGGCCCAGGCGTGGCGCTCGCTGGGCTCGGAGGTGAAGCTGGTGCAGCGTGGCCGCAGGCTGCTCTCCCGGTACGAGCCCTTCGTCGGCGAGGAGGTAGAGAAGGCGCTGCGAGACACCGGCGTCACGGTGCTCCTGGGAGTCGAGGCCACGCGCGTCCACAGGCCCGGAGGCCAGGGCGAGGTGACGGTGACGCTGTCCTCGGGAGACACGCTCCGCGCGGACGAGCTGCTCGTGGCCATGGGACGCGTGGCGAACACGGCGGACCTCGGGCTGGAGACCATGGGGCTGACGGCGGGCAAGCCGGTGGAGGTGGATGATCAGCTCCGAGCGAAGGGCGTGGAGGGCGGGTGGCTCTACGCATGCGGAGACGTGAACGGGCGCAACCTGCTCACGCACATGGGCAAGTACCAGGCGAGGCTGGCGGGAGACCACATCGCGGGCAAGGAGGTGCGCGCCTGGGCGGACGCCAAGGCGACACCGCAGGTCATCTTCACCCACCCCCAGGTGGCGTCCGTGGGGCTCACCGAGGATCAGGCCCGCAAGCAGGGCTTGCGCGTGCGCACGGTGCAGTACTCGCTGGGAGACGTGGCGGGCACGGCGCTGCTCGGGCTGCACCTGGGTGGCACGGCGAAGCTGATCGTCGACGAGTCACGCCGGGTCATCGTGGGCGCGACATTCACGGGGCCGGAGGTGGGCGAGCTGCTGCACGCCGCCACCATCGCCGTGGCGGGCGAAGTCCCGCTGGAGACGCTCTGGCACGCGGTGCCGTCCTTCCCCACGGTGAGCGAGGTATGGCTGCGACTTTTGGAGGCCTACGGCCTGTGATGGCATGCTCCGTCCATGGCCGCCACGACGCCCGCTGAAGCCCTCCCCACGCAAGCCCGGGAGGTCTCTCCGCCGCCCACGGAGGCACCCGCCTCCGTCGCTGTGCCGCCTCCTGCCATCGCGCAGCCCACGCTCGCCGCCGAAAGTCCTCCCGACTGGGTGAGGGATATCTGGCGCAAGTACACCCGGCGCGTGCTGGATTACTTCCGCCAGTCCTTCGCCCTGCTCGTGGGCCCCCGGCGATTCATGGAGCAGTGGGCCACGGGCCAGCGCGAGACGCTCAACCCCCTGCGCTTCATGGGCCTCGGCATCGTGATGGCGCTCACCACGCGTCACCTCGGCGAGCGGTACGTGCTGGACCCCGCCTCCGAGATCCAGAATGTCGCGCCGCTGCTGAAGATCCCCCTGGTGGTGGACCTCATCTTCCTGGTCCTGGCCCTGCCCGCGCACGGCGTCATGCGCCTCAGCGGAAGCCGCGCGCCCCTGCGTGCCACCGTGGCTGCGATCATCTTCACGGCCACGGGTCCCCTCGTCCTGATGCATATCGTGGGGTGGTTGCTCAGTGGGCTCTGCCTCGTGCTCACCGGCTCGGCCCCGCTCATGGAGATCAAGGCCGGGCTCTCCTCGCGCCTGTACCGGCACAGCGCCTATCCCTGGCCCATCATCTTCGCCAACATGGTGGCGCTCTTCTACTTCGTCCGAGCCATCGCGGGCGTGCACCGCGCACGCTGGGGCTGGGCCTTGCTCGCCCTGCTCGTCGCCCATGCGGTGTTCTTCCCGTTCATCTCCACCCTCACGAAGATTGATGCCAGCGATCTCTCCCGCGTGACCGAACACGTGAAGGCGTGGCTGGGCCACGGATGAACGCTCCAGACGCGATGGCCCCAGACGCTCCTCTCTCCGAGGCCCGCTCCACGCCCTCCACCGCGGAGTGGGCCTTTCGCGCACTGCTGCTGGTGCTCGCCGTGCTCGCGGTGGTGCTGGGACAGCATCCGCGGCGGGGGCTGGACTTTCGGGTGTACCTGCTCGCCGCCGAGCGCTTCCTGGCTGGCACGGACCTGTACCCCGCCAGCGATGGCCCCATGCCGTTCAAGTACGCCCCGCTGACGGCGCCGCTGTTCCTCCCCTTCACGTTGCTCCCGGCCCGCGCCGCCGCGGCGCTGTGGAACCTGGGCTCGGTGGCCGCGCTGGGCGCCCTGGCCCGGCTGGCCTCGCGCGCCGAGCCCACCTCCGGAGAGCGCTCCCCCTGGCCATGGGCGCCCGCGCTCGCCACGCTGGCGCTGCTGCCCGCCTTCCACCTCGAGTTCTTCTATGGCCAGGTGGATGCGGTGATGCTGCTCCTGCTGGCCCTCACCGCCGTTGGCGCCGAGCGCGGCCGGACCTGGGCCCCCGCCGCTGCCTTCGCCGTGGCGGTCCTGCTCAAGCCTCCCGCCGCGCTGCTCGCCCTCTTCCTGCTGGCGCGCAGGCACTGGCGGGTGCTCGCCGCCAGCGCGGGAGTGGGGCTGCTGCTCGCGACGCCTTCTGTCGCGCGGTATGGGCTCGAGGGGCTGCTCGCCCAAGGGCACGCGTGGCTGGACACGCTCGCGCGCACCACCCCACCGTGGGCGCTCGGGCACAACCCTCAGGGACTCCCCACGCTGCTGCTCTCCCTCGCGCTCCCCTCGGACTCGGTGCCCTCCGGCTCGGCGCTCACCCTGGCGCAAGGGCTCGCGCTCCTGCTCTTCGTGGCGGCGGTGGCTTGGAGCCGCGCCGGGCCGGTGGACCTGCTCGCGCTCTGCTGCCTGGGAGTCACCCTGCTCTCCCCGCTCGCGTGGCGCGCGAACTTCGTCATGGCCTGGCCGCTGCTTCGAGCCGTGGCGGAAGCGAAGACACGGGGAGGGCTCGCGCTGCTGCTCCTCGCGGGCCTCACCGGAGTGCTCACCTCGGACGCGCTGCTCGGAGCGGAAGCAGCCCGCCAGGCCCTGCTCTGGCGTCCCTATTCGCTCGTCTTCACCGCGCTGCTGCTGTGGGCCGCATGGCAGTCGCGCCGAGCGCTCCCGCTCCCCCGGAGCTTCAGTGCGCTCCGTCCTGGGCCTCGGAGCTGACTCCCGCCACGTAGGAGTCCCTCGCCTCGCGCAGCCGCTCCAGCTCCCCCGCCACGTCCTCGTCCTCCCGGCCCTGCGCCTCGGTGTCCAGCTCCGCGAACTCCAGCACTCCCATGTCCGCGAAGGCCCGGCGCAGCCGCGGCCCCCACAGCCCGATGTCCTTCAGCGCGGGCACAACCCGCGAGAACAACATCTTCTGGTACTGCACCATCAGCTCCGACGACTTCATGTGCTCGGTGCACGCGGCCACGTCCAGCCCCAGCCTCTCGAACACCTCCTGCCCCAGGAAGCGGTCGCGCATCAGGTAGCACGCCTCCACGGCGAACTCCTCGCGCTCGTCCCGCTCCCGCTCCGTCAGCCGCGGGTACAGGTCCTTGAGCGCCAGCCGCCCGAAGGCCACATGCCGCGCCTCATCCTGCATCACGAACGCCGTCAACGAGCGCCCCAGCGGCTCGGTGGCGAAGTCCCGGATCAGCCCGAAGGCCGCCAGCGCCAGCCCTTCGATGAGCACCTGCATGGCCAGGTACGTCAAATCCCACCGCGCATCCCCGAGCGCCTGCTCCAGCAACGTCTTCAGGTGCGGGTTGATGGGGTAGGTCAGCCCGATCTTCTCCCGGAGGTAGCGCGAGAACACCTCCACATGACGCGCCTCGTCGAACACCTGCGTGGCGGCATAGAACTTGGCGTCCAGGTCCGGCACCGTCTGGACGATGCGGGAGGCGCAGACCAGCGCGCCCTGCTCGCCGTGCAGGAACTGGGAGAAGCGCCAGGAGTCCAGGTGGAGCCGCACCTCGTCGCGCTCCTGAGCGCTCATCCGCTCCCAGAGCTCCGAGCCGTACAGGACGATGTAGAAGTCCGGGAAGCCCAGGGGGTTGCTCGGATCCACTTGCGCCGACCAGTCCAGCCGCTGGCTCGCATCCCACTGCTTCGTCTTGCCCTTGTCGTAGAGCGTGAGCAGCCGGCTGCGGCCCGCGTCGTAGTCCCACTGGAAGACGGTGCTCACCCCCGGCGAAGGGATGGACCACCGTGAAGCATCCAACGGATCCGTGGACGAGCACATCTTCATGATCTGGCTCCTGTTTGCCCAGGGTGGCGCACCTGGAGCCCTGACGGTGTGTATGCACCTTTGCGGTCGCAACGTGTCGTCTGGCGCAAGGTGTCAGAGATCCGATGCCCGCGCTGGAGACTCCTGCACACGTCTCTGTCCCATGGTGGGAGCTCAACGTTCTGCACTGGCTGGACGGAACCCCTGCAGCCATGCCTAATGCGCCCACCTTGGGACTCAGGGAGGCCGGGAATGCGTCTCACGAAGGCAATCGTCACGTGTGTGGCAGGGGTTGTTCTCGCATGGAGCGGTAGCGCGGCGGCGCTGCCGGTGAAGTTGGATCTCGTCTGGGGAGGCAATGGCGGAGGCACCACCGTCTTCATCCACGGGCACGGCAACTGCGTGGGAGGCAACGGCTCGGACAGCCGCTGCGTCAACCTCTCCTACGGCTACTGGCTGAACTCCACGGATGATGGAGGCGACGGCCACGACTTCATGGCCGAGGCCACCTCCAAGTGCACCGCGAGCGGCTGCTCCATGGCCTGCTCCTCCAGCGGCTGCTCCTCCATGAGCTACGTGGGCTCGTGGAAGTACTCGGAGGCGTTCTCCATCCGGTACGACTTCGTCAACCAGACCTTGTGGAACGCCACCAATGACGTGGCCAGCTGCCTGTTGGACTTGCGCAACGGCACCAACACCAGCGGCTGCAACCCCAGCCTCTACAAGCGCACCAGCTTCCGCGTGGTGGGCCACAGCGCGGGCGGCGCGGTCATTGATCGCATCTTCTCCGGCGGCTGGTGGCCGGACCTGACGGGTGCCAACGGCGCCATCATCGGCAACCCGGTGTCGGATGCGGGCGCGCTGGCGGGCTCGAAGGCGGCCAGCGCCCTGTACGGCACGGACGGCTCCTCCAACTTCTGCACCGTCCTGGTGAGCTGGCTGGCCGGCTGGGCGCTCAAGGACACGGGCAACTCCAGCCTCACGCGCGGCACGCTCATTGGCGAGGCCAACAACGGCAAGGCCGGCAAGTCGCCCCGGTGGATCTACAAAGTGACGAGCGCCGGAGGCTCGGGCTCGGTGAACAACAGCTCCAGCGACGCCATCAAGGAGGACGCCAACGACGGGAAGATGGGCATCCTGACTGGCTGCGTGGGCTACTCCAGCGACGACGACACGGATGGCGTGCTGTGGCAGTACGACTCCGACCCTACGTCCAACCCGAGCGGCTCCAACGGCGGCAAGTTGCGCTCGCAGTACACGGGCTACTACTGGCACTGGGTGCCGTCGTGGTCCAACCACTCGCACAACCGCAACGACGCGTACGTGAAGAAGTACGGCTTCCAGAGCTACACCGGGTGCTACTACATCTCGCCGGGCACCTGCATCGGCCAGTACGCGCAGTAGGACATGGCGGAAGCAGCGAAGACGCGGCGGGGATGGTGGGCTGGTGCGGCCATAGTGGTAGCCGTGCTCGCCCTCATCGTGTGGAGGTGGCGCGGTGGCTCCGAGGATGCGTCGGCGGAGCCCGCGAAGGCGTCCGTCTCCCAGGCGCCCGCGTCCGCCTCAGCCCCGGTGAAAGCGCCGCTTCCCGCCGCGGGTTCATCAGCCGTGCCGCAGCAGGCGGTGGCCGCGACCCCGCCTCCGCCGACACCACCGGCTCCGACGCCCGGGACATCTCCGGCCGTTCCTCCCGAGCCTCCTCCCATCGAGCTGCCCCCGACGACGCAGGTGCTCACGGAGGAGTTCTTCCCGGGAACGACGGAGTGGGACGGCGTCCCGGTGGACGAGGATCACCGGTACGAGCTGCGCATCCTGCCGGTGCGTTACAACGTGGTGGCTCCCATGCCCATCGCGGTGCAGCTGGAGATGATCAATCGGCAAGGCCAGCGCCAGCCCCTGCCTTCGCCCCGAGTCCGGGTGCGCTCGCTGGAGAACGCGGCGCAGGCGTGGATCGACGTGCCGGTGAAGGATGACGGGTCGGGCTCGGATACTCAGGCGGGGGATCTGCTGTACACGGCCACGCTGCAGCCGAACGAGGATCAGAAGAAGCAGCTCTATGGACAGGTGCTCGTCGAGGGAGCCGTGGAGGTGCCGGGCACGGGCCTTCGAGTGGTTCCCTCGGGGCTCATCTACACGCGAGGGCCTCGGGCGAAGCTGACGGGCCGGTGGCGCGACTTCGTGCGCCAGGGCCACCTCGAGCTGGAGGCGGAGCTGGAGGTGGAGGAGGCGGGCCTGTTCACGCTGATGGCGCAGGTGTTCGGCCCGAACCTGGAGCCCATCGCGTGGGTGAAGCAGATGGAGCACCTCCCGGGGGGCCGAGGCCACATCACCCTGGAGGTGTTCGGCAAGGTGCTGCACGACTCGGGCATCGATGGCCCCTACCGGGTGCGGGAGGTGTTGCTCACGCGCGACTACGACAACTCGAGCCGCTATGAGCCGGGAGTCACCGTGGAGGAAGCGCACCGGACTCGGGCCTACCGGGCCAGCGAGTTCTCCCCGGACGCGTACACGCCTCCGAAGCGCGACGTGGAGGAGATCACCGCGGAGCACCCCTCGCAGCGCGACAAGCCACCGCCGGAGCGGACTCGGATCATGGTACCGGCAACCGACTCTTCGCCTCCGCCCGCGAGCAACGCGCCACCGCAGACCCCTCAGAACCTGGGGCACTGACTGACCGCACGAAAGCGGCGCCCAAGACACCACGGCCCGGGAGCTCCCTGGAGCCCCGGGCCGTGATTCCCGCTTCTATCGAGAAGCCATCGCTCAGGCCGTATGCAGCGTGCCGTTGGCGGACTCGGCCTCCACGGCGGCGATCGCCTCGGGCGAGGCCCCTTCCGCGAACAGCGGCGCGCTCGTCCGAGCCTTCGGCGGACGGCCCCGGCGCTTCGGCGCGCTCTCGTCTCCCTGCACCGCGGGAGCCTCCAGCGCCAGCGCCCCCTCCGCCCGCATCGCCTTGCGCACCGGCCTCGGCAGGTTGATGCCGTCCAGCTTCGCGCTCAGCTCCGCGTCGTCCTCGGCGAAGATGCGCGCGTAGGCCAGGGCCCGCTGGCCCTTCTGCAGCAGCGCCTCCTGGCTCTCGTACAGCGCCTGCCGAGCCGCCTCTAGCGCCGCCTGCGCCTTCGCCACCTCCACTGCCTGCGCCTTCACTCGCTCCGCCGCCTCCTCCAGCACCTTGCGGTCCAGGTCCGGGAACTTCACCGTGGCCAGTTCCTGGCCAAACAGCTTCAACAAGTCCTGCAAGGCGGGGGAGATGGGATCATTTCCTGACGGATCGAACATGGCAGACCTCCTGGGTAGGGCCTTTATCTGCACAGATGTTCAGTTCTATTTCAAGAGGCTCGTTCCCGAGCCCTACAAATCGGCTCGGGCGCGTTCGCTCCCACCGGGCGCCAGCGACGCGCTCACCAGTGAAGCTCCACCGTGAAGTCCAGGTAGGGAATGAACGCCGCTGGATCCACCTCGAGGGTGCCCGCTCGCCCCGCGATGCGCTCGAGCCCCGCCCGGAGCAGCCCGATCGTCCACGACGGCCCCTGCAACGCTCCCCGGAAGATGAAGCGGCCGCGAGCCTCGGCCACGCGCTGGTACTCGCGCTCGCCGAAGTGGGCGAGCATCTTGGTGACGGCCGGTACTTCCGAGAACCCCTCGTGCGGACCCTTCTCGGCGGCGGCCAGGAGCATCTTCCCCATGGAGGAGGCGAACAGGGCCTCCGCCGAGCCGTAGCCCAGCTCCTCCATCGCCACCGGGAAGCTCCTGCCCCGAGCCACCAGCGCCTGCGCGCCCAGCTGCAGCAACCGCAGGTAGTCCGAGGCCGGGTAGAACAGCACGGGGCTCAGCGGCGTCTGGGTGCTCTTCACCTGGGCGCGCAGCTCGTCCGTCACCTCGCTGCCAATGAGCCGCTCCAGGTGCTCCACCGTCCCCTGGAAGAAGACGCCCATCAACAGGTGCGCCGGGCGGCAGCGCTTCAGCCGGGCCTGGAGGTTCAGCGTTGAGTCCATCCGTGCATGCCTCCCGTCAGTCCACGCGCACCAGTGCCACGTCCTTCACGCCCTCGGCCGGATCCACGTCCACCGCCAGGAAGTGCCGGCCTATCCCATCGAAGGTCTCGGGGATGGCGCCCCCTCCACCGGAGATGTAGGCGGGGATGCCCGCGTTCGAGAACGAGTAGAACGAGTGCACGTGGCCGTAGAGCGTCAGATCCACCCCCGCCCGAGCCAGCTTGCCCACGAGCGCCGCCCCCTCGTTGCGGCTGGAGAACGAGCCGTTGCGCAGCCCGATCGGATCCAGCGGTGGGATGTGCATCCCCACCACGTGTACCGCATCCCTCCCCTCCTCCAGCCACCCGTCCAGCTGCTCCTCCACCAGCGGATCCACCGTGCCGTTGCCCGTGTCCAGCTGCGTGAAGTGCACGCCCTGGAAGGTGAAGTGCTGGCTGCCTCGGCCGACGAGCTCGAAGTAGGGCTCGTCCGAGGTGTACGTCTCGTGGTTGCCGAGCGTGGCGAACAGCGGAATGCGCGAGTCCTCCAGCCGCTCCTGGAACTCCTGGAGCTGCTCGCGGGTGCCCGTCTCCGTCAGGTCCCCCGAGAAGAAGATGAAGCGCAGCGTGGGGTCCTCGTTGATCCGCGCGTAGATGTCTCCCACGCGCGGCAGCGCCTCCTGCACGTCCGCCAGCGCCACGAAGCGGAACCTCCGAGGCGTCTCCCAGTCCGGCGGCGCCACCGTGAGGCGCGCCTCGCTCCCAGGCCGCAGGTGCACGCGCCAGCTCTTCACCGTCGGCACGGGCGAAGGGCCCGTCTCCACCTCCAGCGGCGCTCCGTCCGCCTCCGCCGTCAGCACCGCGTCCGGCATGGCGTTGCGCACCACGAGCGTCCACCACTCGGGCGCCTCGGCCGTGGCGGTGGCTCGGACGTGCAGCACCGGCGCGTTGCCCCACAGCGTCAGCGCGCCAGCCTGCAGGCCCCGCACCGCCGCCAGCCCCTGCTCCACCCCCACCGAGAGCCCACCTCCCTCGGCGCGGCCAATCTCCAGGTCCTTCAAGGCCCGGCCCTCCGCGGGCCGCACACACCCGGCCAGCGGCAGCAACGCCAGCAGCAACGCCATGCGCCTCACGGCTCACCTCCCAGCGTGTAGACCGCCGACACTCGCGCCACGTAGGCCGAGCCCGCCTGCACATCCGCCGACACGCCCCAGCGCTCACTGAGCAGCACGCGGCCTCGCAGGCCCAGATATCCCGTCACGCCCGCTCCCGCCTTCAGGCCTCCGGCGTACTCGTCCTTGCGGTGGTCGTAGTAGAGGAGCGCCTCGCCGCGCAGCGGCCCCGAGCGCCCCAGGTACACCCCATAGCCGAAGGTGAAGAGGAGCTGCTCGTGCAGCGCGTCCTCGGACAGGGGGCCGAAGAAGCTGTAGCCCTGCAGCGCCAGGCCCGCGCTCGCCTCGGCGAAAGAGCCCTCCAGCCTCGGGCTCAGCCGCGCCATGGCATACCGCCCCCGCAGGGCCATTTCGCCGCCCAGCAGCACGAAGCCCTCGGTGGGGAACCGGTGGTAGAGCACCCCAGCCTCCACATCCAACGCCGTGCCGTCCGCTCCGCCTCGGGCCGCCTCGGGCTCGCCCAGCAGCCGGTACGCACCGCCCAGCCGGACTCGCGCATTGCCCTCGTTGGGGGACCACCGCGCGGTGGCCTCCAGCCTCACCAACGACAAGCGCGCGGTGGCTCCCAGCGCCACGAAGTGGCGATAGTCAAAGTTCGGATCGCCCACGTACTGGTAGCCGAAGTCCAGCTCCAGCGGCGGCAGGCGCGGCGCCGCCACCCCCGGCGTGAACGCCGGAGACACCGTCGAGTAGAGGTTGGCCAGCATGGACAGCGAGAACAGGCCCGCGCCCGCCAGGGACACCGCATACAGCGGGCCAATGACGCGCCGCGACGCCCCCGTCAGGAGGATGGGCACTCCCCCCACCGCGAGCAGTCCCAGCCCCGTCCCCTCCATGGCGAAGAGCCGCCCCGCGGTATGCGTGTCCCCCGCCGCCAGCGGACCGAGCCCGTGCAGGAGCAACCCCGGCACCACCGAGACCACCGCCGGCAGCACGTGAAAGGCCGGGCGAGGCTGAACCGCCAGAGGTGAACCCAGCGGAGGCATCCCGCCCTCGGGCCCCTCGGAAGCCGCCGGAGCAGGAGACACATCCCCCTCCGCTCCCGCCACCGCCGGCCACACGGCCAGAACCAACGCCAACCCCACGATGCGCGGCAGTGGGGGCCTCCACGGGTGTGCCATGGCCTCGCCTCGAGTCCTCCCTGGAGTTCACGGGCCGTGTCCCCAGGAGAAGTCCGCCACGTATGAGGGAGCAAACCGGGGTCAGGGTCAACCCCAGGCCCTGGGTCTCCTCCCCGGACTGCGCTTTCCCTTGATCTACCTCGGGGCCCTCGCCGAGCCGCGCCGTGGGCACTTGCCCCTTTCCCTAGACCCTGTTTGGTTCCTTACTTTCTGAGCAGACAAGCCCGTCCCACCCCTGGAGGGTTCCCGTCAGGCCAAGTTCCGGATTTTCTACCGGAATGGGGTATGCTCGAAGGCCCCTACCTCCCCTCCCGCACCTTGGTGGCAACCGGCCCACAGGAATTTGGCAAGTACGTCCTGCTGTCCAAGCTCGCCGCGGGCGGTATGGCCGTCACCTACCGCGCGCGACTGACGGGCGCGGCAGGCGTGACGAAGCCTTGCGTCATCAAGCAGATCCTCCCCCACTTCGCGGACGATCCCGACTTCATCGAGATGTTCGTCAGCGAGGCGCGGGTGGCGGCCGGGCTCAGCCACGGCAACATCGCCCAGGTCTTCGACTTCGGCGAGGTGAATGGCCAGTACTTCATCGCCCTGGAGTTCGTCCACGGGCAGCCGCTGTCCAAGGTGCTGCGCCGCGCCGCCAAGCAGGGCATGGGCTTCTTCCCCATCCCCCTGGCGCTGCACATCGTCAGCAAGATGTGTGACGGGCTGGACTACGCGCACCGCCACGTGGGCGAGGACGGGCAGGCGCTGGGCCTGGTCCACCGCGATGTGTCTCCGGACAACGTCCTCATCTCGTACGAGGGCGAAATCAAGGTCATCGACTTCGGCATCGCCAAGGCCACCAGTGTGGTGGAGCAGAAGACGTCTCCGGGCGTGGTGAAGGGCAAGTACCCGTACTTCTCCCCCGAGCAGGCCCAGGGCCGGCAGGACCTGGACTCGCGTACGGACGTGTACGCCGCGGGCGTGGTGCTCTACGAGGCCGTGTGCGGCAAGCGCCCCTACGAGGGCGAGTTCGTCGCCGTGCTGCCGCGCATCCTCGAGGGCGCCTACACCCCGCCGTCCCAGGTGAACCCCGCCATCAGCCCGGAGCTGGAGGAGATCATCTCCCGAGCCCTGGCGCGCCGCCGCGAGGACCGCTTCCAGACGGCCAAGGCGCTCAGCGAGGCGCTGGTGGAGCTGCTCTACCGGGACAACCCGCGCTTCACGCCGTCCATGCTGTCGCAGCTCGTGGCGCACCTGTTCACCGAGGAGCTGACCGCCGAGGGCCGCAAGGTGGAGCTGCCCCCCACCTTCGCGGATCAGCTCTCCACGTGGCAGAACCCCGGGCCCACCTCCTCCCCGGGCCGCCGAAGCTCCTCCCCCGGCAGCGGTCCTCGCACCCCGGGCGGTGGCACCAAGCCGGGCTCCGGCCCCGTGCGCACCGTCAGCGGACGGCACCCGGCCTCGGGAGCCGCCCGGCCTCCGAGCGAGGACGACGCGCGTCTGTCCAGCCCGGGCTCGCCCCGAGTGACGACCACCGGCATGCGCCGGGTCACCAACCCGGCAGTCCCCAAGCGAGGCACCAACGCGGGCGCGCCCTCCACGGGCTCCCGCCGCTCCCTCACCGGCGAGCGCACCAGCGTGCCCATCCCGGAGGCGCCGCCGCGCTACCTGAAGGACGAGGCAACCCCTCCCCATGGGCTGCCCTCGCTGGCCATGCCCGTGGACCAGCCGCTCAACGAGCCCGCGCCGAGCGCGAGCGCGGCGCCGGATCCCGAAGTGACGGTCCAGGCTCCACCGACCCGGATTCCCTCCCGGAAGTACGTGGATCCGGTGGCCGCCGTGCGCGCCGCCAAAGTCAAGGAGGAGGCCGAGCGCAACGCGCGGATGCAGAAGCTGGTGCGCAACATCAGCCTGGGCATCTTCGGCGTGGTGGCCGTGCTGGTGCTCTTCGCGCTGCTGCGCCCCAAGCCGGAGGCCGCGGGCATCCCCACCACGGCGATCTGGGTCGTCTCCACGCCCCCGGGCGCCACCATCAAGCTCAACGGCCGGGACGTCCGAGGCCGGACGCCCATCGAGGTCGATGGCTTCATCATCGGCGAGGCCAACACGCTGGTCCTCACCCTGCCCGGCTACCTGGCGTGGACGAAGCGCTTCACGCCTGACGGCAAGAATGATCCGCAGATCAAAGCGGAGCTGCAGCGCAGCGCTCCGGACGAGACCGCGCCCCCCACTCCGCCCGTCAAGCCCGCGGTCGTGGACACGAGCCCGAAGCCCGTGAACACGGACCCCGGAGCCCTCTCTGGCACGCCTACCGTCCCCTCCAAGGACGAGAAGATCGACTTCAACGAGGTCGTCTACCCCACGCGCCTGCTCGTGCTGCGCACGGCGTACAACGCCATGCCCATCGGCGATTACGAGATGACCAGCATTGATCTCAACCCGGGCGTCTCCTACGCCGTGCGCACGGAGGGAGGCGCGTCGTACGCGGAGGGCGCTCCCACCTCCAACAACCTCGCCTACTTCCTGGAGGGCGATCTGCCCGTGGACGAGACGTTCG
Source organism: Hyalangium sp. (assembly GCF_045802625.1). Classification (NCBI taxonomy): domain Bacteria; kingdom Pseudomonadati; phylum Myxococcota; class Myxococcia; order Myxococcales; family Archangiaceae; genus Hyalangium; species Hyalangium sp. The sequence continues at coordinate 29,022 of NZ_JBJMQP010000097.1, forward strand.
GCATCCTCGGCAGCACGGCTCGCACCATCAAAGGCGCTCGGAAGATGTACGTGTTCGCCATTGATGAGACGCCGCTGGGTGACAACCACGGCACCATCCGCGTCCTGTTCACCGAGTCCAAGTGGAAGCCGCCGCGCTACCTCCTCTTCGATGCGCAGAAGCACGCGGTGTGGCTCAAGCGCGAGCACCAGGTCTGGCTGCACGGCCTCAACCCGCGCTCCACCTATCTGTTCACCGTGCGCGACGACTTCGCCGAGCTGAGCAAGGACGGCAAGGGCCGCATCCGCCACGCGCTGTGCATGGACCGCGACGAGGATCCTTCCCGCTCCCGTCCCAACTACCGCATCTTCGAGACAGGCAAGCGCTACCAGCTCAACGGGCTGGAGTCGCTGCGCTGCACCTTCCCCGACACGCGGCTGAGCGACAACGAGGGCGCGCTCGCGGTGGATCTGGTGGATGTCACGAACATGACGCGCAAGGAGCGCGAGGACTACATCCGCAACAGCAGCACCGAGAGCGAGCGCTAGCCCGCTGCGGCAGGCGGACAGCCGAGCCCCGGCCACTCCTCCCGAGCTTCGGCCTTGCTTCACCCTGTGTGGGAGCGCGCTGCCTCCACGCACCTCGGACGTGAATACCCTACTCTTGCGCCCGGACCGGCTCAAACGGCGGCAAGAACGATGAAAGCCGCTGCCATTCCGGGTATGATCAGGCGAGCAGGCACGGGGTGATCAGCTCCATTGCCCTGCGAACATGAAGGCCGAGAGGCTCCTCAGGGGCGGCGGCCAACAAGTTCCTTCCGTAAGGGCCCCGAGGGCATGCCCTTCGGTCAGTTCGACAAGGACGGGAAAGGCACGTGGGCGCGGCGCCGAGGTGGGCACCGGGCCCACGGGTCTTTTTGGGGCAAAAAAAAGCCGCACCCAGGCGAGGAAACCCGAGTGCGGCCGGCATCCCGGTACGGAGGGGTTGGAAACCGGGACACGCAACAGCTCTGCAACGAGACCACGCTAACGAGCGGGTCTGACATCCGCTGAAGATCCACGCGGGTGCGCGCAGGTGGGCGCGGCGAGGCTGCGTCCGTTCGAGTAAGACACGCGCGCATGATCGCGCGTCAGGAGTACATGGACCGCATGGCGCGCCTGCGCCAGCGCGTGGCCGAGGCCGGGCTCGAGACGTTCCTCGTCTCGGCGGAGGACAGCATCTACTACCTCACCGGTGTCTCGTACCGGCCCCTGGAGCGGCCGTTCTTCATCCTCGTGCGGCCCACGGCGCCCGCGGTGCTCCTGGTGCCCGCGCTGGAGCGTCAGCACCTGCGCGCCGCGCCGAACGTGGAGCAGGTCCAACACTACTGGGACTACCCCGCGCCGGCGGGACAGGGCTGGGCGGATCGGCTGCTGGAGCTGCTCGGGCGGGACACGCGAGTAGGCATCGAGCCCTCGCTCTCCCAGGAGATCTCGAGCCGGCTCTCCTCGTTCGCGCCTCAGGTGCTGCCCCTGGTGGAAGGGCTGCGCGTGGTGAAGTCGCCCGCCGAGCTGCGGATGATCCGGGACACGGCGCGCTACACGGACCTGGCGGTGCGCAAGCTGCTGGAGGCCTCGTACTACGGCGTGTCCGAGCTGGAGCTGATCGCCCAGGGGCGCGCGGTGCAGCTGCAGATCATGCGAGAGGTGGGGTACGACCTGGTGACGAGCAGCGCGCTGGTGGGGAGCTGGCCCGCGCCCCTGAGCGCGCAACCCCATGGCGTGCCCACGCTGGCGGATCGGCTGGAGCAAGGCCCTCACATCGCCCTGGGCTTCCTGCGCGTCAACGGCTACGCCGCCGAGTGCGAGCGCACCTACTTCGTGGCGCCTCCCCGTCCAGAGGAGAAGGCGGCGTTCGCGGCGATGATGGAGGCACGGCGGCGGGCCTTTGCCCTCGTGCGGCCCGGAGTGCGCTGCGCCGAGCTCGACAGCGCGGCCCGGGGCTTCCTCCAGCAGGAGGGCTTTGGCGGCCAGCTGCTGCACCGCACGGGGCACGGCTTCGGGCTGGGTAACCACGAAGCGCCGTGGGTCGCCGAGGGCAGCACGGACGTGCTCCAGGAGAACATGCTGATCAGCATCGAGCCCGGCATCTACCTGGAGGGCGTTGGAGGCCTCCGGCACTCGGACACGGTGCTGGTGACTCGGGACGGCTACGAGTGCCTCACCCGCTACCCCACGGAGCTGGACGCGATGACGCTCACGGCTCGCAAGCCGCTCAACCGGCTCCGAGGCGCGCTGATGCGCCGAGCGGCGGGCGTGAAGTAGGAGCAGCTCGCAGAGAGCCGGGCTTCACTCCGTGCGAGGAGTGCTGCGCGCGGCCTTTCCGCGCTCTCCCAGCCCTCGCCGGACCCGCCCCACGCCTCGGGTGGCCGCCGACGGAGGCGCCGTCCACGGAGACGGAGCGGGCCCCGGCACCTCGCCCACGGCGCTGGGAGACAGCTCCACGGAATCCCGAGCCTTCTCACGGTAGCGCCCGGGCGGCACGCCGCGGATGCGGTGGAAGGTGCGGTTGAAGGCGAACTCGGAGGCATAGCCCACGCGCTCGGCGATGGCGGCCAGGGGCTGGTCGCTGTCACGCAGCATGCGCGCGGCGACGTCCATCCGCAGCCGCGTGAGGTAGACGAGCGGCGGCTCTCCCACCAGCTCCCGGAAGCGCCGCGCGAAGGTGGCGCGAGAGCAGGCGACCTCGGCGGCCAGCGACTCCACCGTCCAGTCCCGCCGGGGCTCCCCATGCATCAGCGCCAGCGCGCGGCCCACCTGCGGATCCCTCACCGCGCCGAGCCACCCAGCGCTGCCCTCGGGCTGCTGCTCGAGCCAGCCGCGGATGATCTGGATGAAGAGCACGTCCACCAGCCGCGAGGTGACGGTGATGGTGCCAGGGCCGGGCTGCGTGTACTCGGCCACCAGCAGCCGGATGACCGCCTCCAGCGGCCCGGACATCACCCCCGCGTCCGCTCGGAGGTGGATGAGCGAGGGCAGCAGCGACAGCAGCGGGTGGATGCCCTCGTGCTCGAAGCGGTAGGCGCCGCACAGCAGCACGGTGGAAGGCCCCTTGCCCTCCAGGTTCAGGTTCATCCCGTTGAAGCCCTGGGAGACCTGGCAGCGCGCGAGCATCTTCGTGAAGGGCACGGCCTGGGCGTTCGGAGCGCTGATGAGGCTGTGCCCCGCGCCGTGCGGCAGCAGGACGACATCGCCCTGCGCCAGGTGAAGGGGCTCGCTCTGGCCTCGCGTGCGCAGCCAGCACGAGCCCCGCGCGATGATATGGAGCCCCGCGCGGGAAGCCGGCTCGAAGAGCATGCCCCAGGGAGCCGCCAGCTCGGAGCGAGCGAACACCGTGCCGCCAATGCGGGTGGAGGTGAGCACGTCCGCGAGCACATCCATACCGGTGGGTTGCGAGGGCCGCATGGTGATCCGCAGGCTAGCACGCGGCTCCCCGCCCCCACGAACCGGCCCCGGATCAGCGGCAGGCACCTGCCTGGATCCGGGGCCGCCGAGCCTCCCCTGGGCTCTACAGACCCGCGGCCTGCTTCAGCTCGGCCATGGTGCCGGTGTTGCCGTGGCCGCCCGTCAGCGTGGTGACGTCCAGCTTGAGCGTGTCGGTGATGGCCGTGTAGAGCTCCTTGGCGCCGTTGCCGAAGCCGCCCTGGCCCGGGTTGTACAAGTCCGACACGAAGGCGATCTTCTCGTTGGGCAGGTAGAACAGCAGCATGTCCGCCGCGTGCGAGTTGTCGATGGTGTACGCGATGACGGGGTGCGCGGCGTCATCGAGCTTGACCGAGCTGCCCGCCGGCACCGTCACGAGGCTGATCGGAGCAGGCTTGCGCGCCAGGCTGTCCGGCCGGATGGTGGACGGGGCCCGGAACAGCTCCTGGTAGAAGCTGGCCATGGACTCCTGCACCACGACCTTGGCGCCCGCCGCGACAAAGGAGCGCAGCCCGCCCGCGTGGTCGCTGTGGTGGTGGGTGGCCAGCACGTGGGTGATGGGCTTGTTGGGGAACTTCGTCCGCGCCCAGGCGATGATGGCGTCCCCGCGCTCCGGGTAGAGCGGCGCCTCGAGGACCACGAGGCCGTTGGCCTGCTCCACGACGATCGTGTTGTGCGAGAAGCCCCTCAGGTACCAGACGTTCGAGGCCAGCTGCGTCTCCGCGAGCGAGAGATCCTGCCCATCGAGCGGGATGCCGAAGGCGGCGAAGACCTGGTGGAACTGGTGCTCGGACGCACCGCGCGCCGCGTCCTCGGCGTTGTAGGTGGGCTGGGGGCCGGCCGGGAACTGGAAGAGCGTGGGCGCCAGGGCGCCGTTGACGGTCACCGCCTTGCGCGTCTCGGAGTGGACCAGCTTGCCGTCCACGCCGATGTAGACACTCTTGGGGAACAGCAGCCCGCTGGGCGTCGTCTCCCAGCCCTCGTAGTAGATCTCGATGGGGACGTCGCGGTGCAGCGGCTCGTTCTCCACGGTGGCGAGCTTGGAGATCTTCCCCGTGTGCGCGTTCACGTAGAGGGTGAGGGCGTGGACGGAGTCATTCACCACGAGCAGGTGGTGGAGGCTGCCATCCAGCAGCGTGGTGCCGCCGTCGGTGGCGAGGCTCGGGGTGGCCGCGATGTCCTTGAGGATGAGGTGCGGGTTGAGCAGGCGCTGCTGACGGCGGATGGCGGCCGTACGGTCCGAGAGCAGCGGACCGCCGGGCGCGCCAAAGAGGCTCTCGGTGCCGTTCAGGTAGCCCAGGTTGCCGTTGACGATCTCCGTGTAGTCCTGATCCAGGGGGAAGAAGAGGGTCAGGGAGCGCTTCTTGTGGAGGGCCAGCTTGTCGCCCGCCACGTCGTAGCTGATGACGGTGCTGTTCGAGGTGCCGCCCAGCAGCGGGGCGTCACCGGGATGGAAGCCCTCGCCGGCGGTGTAGTCCAGGGTGGAGACCTCCAGCTCGAAGGCCTTCAGGCCCTGGATGGCGGTCTTGCCCCCAATGCCGGTGAACGCCTTGTCCACGGTGCTGAGCGAGGGATCAACCGTGGCGGAGGCACCCGGATCACCCTGCGGTCCCTGGGGGCCCGCGGGGCCAGTGTCTCCCGCGCAGCCAGCGGCGATGAGGGCGAAGCTCAGGGTGGCCGCGCGCAGGGTGCGCAGCGGTGTCCAGGGGGTGGGGATCAGCTTTCTCATGGGACGGCTCCCGATCAGTGGGTGAAGCGAAACGAGTGACGACAGCGGGCCACTGAGTAGCGCCGGAGCCGCTCACCGAGCCATGCCCGGAAGAATCAATGTTTTGTCCGTTCGTCTCACGGGCTCTGGACGAGCTCTCGAACGTTGGGCTCGGTGACGTACCAGGACGGGGACACGTAGGTGTGCGGCCCCTGGAAGATGACGAGGACGTCCCGATCCTGGGAGAAGGCACGCCACTGGGGATTGGGGCGCGCCATGTGCGCGAAGAGCCGGCCCTGGGAGCCCTGCGGGCTTGGCTCGACGAGGAACGGCAGGTGGGAGGCGAACGGGACGCCGTCCTCCACCGTGACGAGCGTGGCGAAGCTGTAGCGCCGCATGAAGGCGAAGAGGCGCTCGGAGTCCTGCTCCTGAAACAGACGCGGGAGGTACATGGGACACCGACGTGCCCCAAGCCTCGCCGTCAACCCGGTAGCCCTCCCAGCCTCCTCAAGCCGGGAGCGCGAACCGGCTCAGATGTCCAGGTTCTGCACGTCCAGCGCGTTGCGCTCGATGAACTCGCGCCGCGGCTCGACCGCCTCGCCCATCAGCAGCGAGAAGATCTCGTCGCTCTCCACCGCGTCCTTGAGCTGCACCTGCAAGAGCGTCCGCGTGGCCGGGTTCATCGTCGTGTCCCAGAGCTGCTCCGGGTTCATCTCGCCCAGCCCCTTGTACCGCTGCAGCCCCA
>NZ_JBJMQP010000098.1:0-42467 GCF_045802625.1 Hyalangium sp.
CAACCGCGCGAGGCGCTCGGGTTCGCCGCGGATCTCCAGCGGAGGTTCCCGGAGGATCCCGCCCTCAACCGGCTCGCACAGGAGCTCTTCATCGCCCTGGACAAGCGCGAGGAGGCTTTCGCGCAGTACAACGCCTGGGCCCAGAAGGATCCAGGCTCCGTCCAGAGAGCCCTCTGGGCGGCCCGGGTCGCTCCGCTGAACGAGCAGCGAGCCCTCTACGCCCAGCTACGGGAGCGCTTCCCCGCGTCCCCCGAGGTCAAGCGCGCGGTGGCCCGTCTCCGCTACGTGGATGGGTTCCCCAAGGAGGCGCTGGAGTTGCTCGACGCGGCGCTGGCCAAGGGCCCCGAGACCTTCGAGGACCTGGAGCTGCGCGTGCGCGTCATGATGTCCCTGCAGCAGTGGCGGGAGGCCTCCGGAGCGGTGCACCAGTTCGCGGCGGATCCGAAGCATGTCTCCTGGGAGCTCGCGGTCCTCGGCGGCCGTGTGGCCCAGATCGTCGGGCCCACGCGCACGCAGTACGTCACGCATGAGCTGATCCCTCCGGCGTTCACCAGCTCCCCGGAGCGCCTGGCGGCCTTGGCCCTCCTCACCGGGGAGAGCACCGTCACGGACAAGGAGCTGAAGGCCATCGTGGACCCCACGGCTCGCGAGGCCCTCGAGCTCACCCGGGCCGTCCTCCAGGATTGGGACAAGGCCGTGCGGCTGGCCAGCGAGGCCCCGGACTTCGTGCTGAGCCGCCTGGACACGGAGTCCGCCGCGCTGCTCGCGCTGGAGCTCTCACGCCGGGGACAGGAGGAGGCCGCGGACCGCGCCTTCGGCTCCAGCCTCTCGCTCATGGCGGCCCGCGAGCCGCTCGAGGCCTACGTGCGTCAGGGCGTGGTGAAGAAGGACTTCCCCTTGCTGCCGCCGGGCCTGCAGGCCGCCGCGTACCTGGTGCGCGCCAGCGCCGTGACGGAGGGCCGCTCCACGGAGCAGGGCTATGCGCGCTCGACGGACAGCTTGGATGGCATGGCCCGCCGCGCGCTCGATGCAAGCTACGAGATACCCCAGCCGGTCCGTGTGACGCCGAGCCGGTACTGGCCGCACCTGCACTCGCACCACATCGACATCATCCAGATCATCCGGCGCGACCACCCCGAGCAGGTGCCGCCCCCACCGCCGTCCCCGCCGCCCGAGGAGCGTGCTCCCCGGCCGTGGGCCGCTCCGTGAGGGCGCTCAGCCCGGCTGGGTGACCTGGCGCAGGATGTCCAGGGACTCCAGCGCCTTGCCCGCGCCAATCACCACCGCCGAGAGCGGATCCTCCGCCAGGAACACCGGCAGGCCCGTCTCCTCGCGCAGCAGCGTGTCCAGGTTCTTCAGCAGCGCGCCGCCACCGGCCAGCACAATCCCGCGGTCGGCGATGTCACCGGCCAGCTCCGGCGGCGTGCGCTCCAGCGTCAGCTTCACCGCCTCGACGATGCCGTTCACCGGCTCGGCCAGCGCGTCACGCACCTCGTCGCTGCTCACCGTCAGCGTGCGCGGCACACCCGCCACGAGATCTCGCCCCTTGATCTCCATGGTCATCACCTCGTCGGTCGGGTACGCCGTGCCGATGCCCATCTTGATGGCCTCGGCCGTGCGCTCGCCGATGAGCAGGTTGTACTTGCGCTTGACGTACTGGATGATCGCCTCGTCCAGCTTGTCGCCGCCGATGCGCACGCTCTTGGCGAACACGATGCCGGCCAGGCTGATCACCGCCACGTCGGAGGTGCCACCGCCGATGTCGACGATCATGTTGCCGCTGGGCTCGGTGACGGGCAGGCCCGCCCCAATCGCCGCGGCCATGGGCTGCTCGATCAGGTAGACCTCGCGGGCGCCGGCGTTGGCCGCGGCCTCGCGCACCGCCCGGCGCTCCACCTCCGTAATCCCCGAGGGGATGCCGATGATGATGCGCGGGTTGACGAGCGTGCGGCGATTGTGGGCGCTCTGGATGAAGTAGCGCAGCATCGCGGCGGTGATCTCGAAGTCGGCGATGACGCCGTCCTTCATGGGGCGGATGGCCACGATGTTGCCCGGGGTTCTCCCGAGCATCTCCTTGGCCTCCTTCCCCACCGCGAGCACCTTCTTGCCACCACGCGCATCCTGCTGGACGGCCACCACGGAGGGCTCGTTGGACACGATGCCCTGGCCGCGGATGTAGATAAGCGTGTTCGCCGTGCCCAGGTCGATTGCGAGGTCACGCGAGAAAAGGGTGTGGAGCCAGTCGAACATACGGGGGCGGAAACTTTCGGGAGTCCTGCGGAATTTCCCCAGTGAACCAAAGCCGCGACAAACTGAAGGTACTACTACGCGGCGAGCGGTGCTGAAAGAAAAGCCACTCTTTGACACGAGACGTGGGCTGGAGAGCACTCGGCCGGGGAAGAGCCTTTCAGCCTACCGGTGACGGCAGGGCGTCCGCCCCCAGGGGTACCTCCGAGCCCTGCTCTGCCTGCTCGGCGGCCATGGCCCCCTGGAAAGTCGTCCCCGCGGCCCCAGCCTCCACCTCCACGGCCCCCCCCCGAGGAGAGGGGAGGACCTGGCCATCCGCCACGGCGTTGCGGTACTCGGGCGTCTGGCGCAGGGCCTCGCTGGTGACTCGCAGGAGCACCTCGCGGGCCGGCTCGAAGAGCAGGGCCGCCCCGTACCAGAAGGGGAAGTAGTCCAGGCGCACCAGCCCCTTCACGTTCCAGCCTCGCCGAGTGTAGTCCCACGGACAGCGGCCGAGCGCCCGGCGCAGCAGCCAGCCGGTGGTGAACTCGGCCCCGAAGATGACGGCCGTGTAGGCAAGCGCCCGCAAGGGCCGTGGCAGGAAGCGCAGCCGGTCATGGAGGAACTCCAGGCCCAGCGCGGTGGCTCCATAGATGGGGTGCATCCACAGGTACGTCTTCGCCGTCCCGTGGGCGTCCTTCTGAAAGATGGCCGCGCTCGTCCCGGTGAAGCACACCTCGAGCACCCAGCCCGCACACCCATAGAGGAGGAATCTCGGTAGCACGCTCAGAACCTAAGAATCATCGGCACCGAGGGCACGCCTCCCCTTGGGTCCAATGGCCAGGTGTTCCAGGCTGCTCGATTGGGGTCCGCCTCGGGGGCTTGCGGTGTCCGCCTTCGGACAGGCTGCCGGGCTCTGTCCGGTGCTCAACAGGAGGCGGGCCGCCGGAGCGCTCCTAGCGCTTCAGCGTGTACTTGGCGATGACGTAGAGGGCGCGCACGCCGTCCTTCCAGCCGATCTTCTTGCCCTCCTCGTAGGTGCGCCCGTGGTAGCTGATGGGCACCTCGTAGACGCGCCAGTTGCCCCGGGCGACCTTGGCGGTGATCTCGGGCTCGAAGCCGAACCGGTCCTCATCCACGGTGACCGAGCGCAGCACCTCGGCGCGGAAGGCCTTGTAGCAGGTCTCCATGTCCGTGAGGTTCAGCCCGCTGGTCATGTTGGAGAGCGTGGTGAGCAGGTTGTTCATCACCGTGTGCCAGAAGTAGAGCACCCGCCGCGGCGTGCCGGTGAAGCGGCTGCCGTAGACGACGTCCGCCTCGCCATCGAGGATGGGCTGGATGACGCGGGGGATGTCGCGCGGGTCGTACTCGAGGTCCGCGTCCTGGACGAGGATGATTTGGCCGGTGGCCTCGGAGAAGCCGCGCCGCAGCGCCGCGCCCTTGCCCTGGTTCTGCTCCTGGAAGAGCACGCGCAGCTCGTTGCGGTTCTTCGGGGCGCCGTTGAGCACGCCCAGCCCCTTCTCGGCCAGCTCCTGGAGGAACTCGCGGCTGCCATCCCTGGAGCAGTCATCGACGATGACCAGCTCCTTGGGGAAGTCCACGGCGATGCAGCGGCGCAGCAGCTCCGCCAGCGTGGAGCTCTCGTTGTAGACGGGGATGACGAGCGAGACGAGCATTGCGGGCCCGGCCTCTACCTGATTTCGCCGCCCGGGGCGACTTTTCCCGGGGGGATGAACCTCACCCGTGAGCTGCGCCACATCATGCCCCCCGTTTCGCGGATACCTCCGCTCTTAGCGCGTCCATCAAGGCGTCCAGGTCCGCGTCCGCGGTGAGCGGGTTGATGAGCGTGGTACGCAGATAGACACCTTTCGGCAGGGTGGTCTGCACCAGATAGAAGTCGCCGCGGGTGATGAGCCGCTCGCGCAGGCGGCCCTGGAGCGCGTCCAGCTCCGAGGCGGGGAGGCCCGCCGGGGTGTGGCGGAAGCAGACGATGTTGCAGTCGGGCGGCACGGCCACCTCGAAGTCTCCCGAGGCCTGGAGGCGGCCGGCGAAGCGGCGCGCCAGCTCGAAGGTGGCCGTCACGTAGTCCGCGAAGAGGCGGGTGCCCAGCAGGCTCAGGCAGGTGTAGAGCTTGAGGGCCATCATCTCCTTGGTGCACTCGAGCGTGCGCAGGCCGATGTCGCTCCAGCGCCGGGTGTCCTGGCCGTGGAAGAGGTAGCTGGCCTCCTGGGCGAAGGCCTCGAAGGAGCGCGCCCCGTCGCGGAAGAGCACGGCGGTGATGAGCGAGGGGACCATCATCATCTTGTGCGCGTCCCAGACCACGGAGTCCGCGCGCTCGATGCCCTTCACCAGGTGGCGGAAGCGGGGGCTCAGCGTGGCGGAGGCGCCGTGGGCCCCGTCCACGTGGAACCAGAGGCCGTGGCGCTCGCAGAAGTCGGCCACCGCGTCCAGCGGATCAAACGCCCCGGTGGCGGTGGAGCCCGCGCTGGCCACCACGGCGATGGGCTTGCGGCCGGCCCGGGTGGCGGCGGCGAGCGCGTCCTCCAGGGCCTCCGGCCGGAGCCGGAAGTGCGCGTCCACGGGGACGGGGGTGACGCCCGCCGAGCCCCAGCCCATCACCTTCGTGGAGCGGGCGATGCAGTAGTGAGCCGTCTCGGCGACGAGCACCGTGAGCGGCGGGCCCGCCGAGGCGCCGCCGGTCCACGCGTCATACCCGGCCTTGGCCTGGCGCGCGGCGAGCAGCGCGGTGAGGTTGCCCGCGGAGCCGCCCGAGGTGAGCACGCCGCCCGCGCCCTCGGGCAGGCCGAGCTGCCCGGCCATCCAGCGCACCACGTTGTGCTCCATGGCAGTGGAGGCGGGGCCCATCTCGTACACGGCCATGCCGTTGTTCAGCAGCGCGGAGACGAAGTCACACAGCGCGCCCAGCGGCAGTGGGGCCGACACCTGATGTCCCACGTAGCGCGGGTGGTGCAGGTGGTGGGAGGCGGCGAGGACGCGCTCCATGAAGGGGGCCAGCTCGCCGGCGGGCTCCTCGGGGAAGGTTGCGGGGAAGCGCGTGGCGTTCTCGGCGGGGGGAGCCCACGGGAGCACGGGCAGGTTCTCTCCTCGGGTAGCGCGAGCGAGGTAGTCAGCGAGCTGATCCACCAGCTCGTGTCCCTGGCGGCGGAAGCGCTCGGCGTCGTAGGCGGCGGCGGCGCGGTCTCGGAAGGTCTGCATGGCGGCGCACCGTAGACCGGGGAGTGCTCAGGGGAAACGGATGGACTGTGAGACGTGGCCTCCTTCGAGCCATACTGGTGGTGCATGAGACATGTCTTCTGGATGGGTTGGATCCTCGTGCTGACGGGATGCGGCGCGATCGGACGGGAGCACCGCCCTGCGCGACAGACGGCGTTCACCTGCCGGGGGCGCCCACCGCCGCCTCGGAGTTCCATCAACCGGGCGGATGCGCCCGTGGGACGGCTGGAGCTGAAGCGGCTGTCCGCCGAGGCCGAGCCTCCTCCTGCCCCTCCGAGCGGCGCCTCGTCCGACGCGGCTGGTGGTGGAGGGGCGAGGTTGCCAGCGACCCGGTTCCGGGTCATCGCGGAGGCAGTGCCGCTGGGCTCGCTGGGGGCCGCGCTGGCCAGCGAGCTGGGCCTGAGCCCTGCGAGGCACGATGCCACTCACGGACGAACAGTCGGGAACAGAGACCCGACCTGAAGAGTCGCCCGGGGTGGATCTGGAGCCCGATGCCGAAGGTGGGTGAGCGGCCTTGGGGCGTGGGTTGATTGGCGGACGAGGCGGCGCGGGCTTATCTCTAGGACACGGGCGCACCCTGAGCGTGCCCGCTTCTCGAAGGAGGCCCCGCCATGGCCGATACGAAGATCACCATCACGTACTGTAATGCCTGAGGCTACAGGCCTCGAGCCGTCCGTGCGGCGGCTGCACTGAAGGATGAGCTGGAGCTGGACACCGAGCTGAAGCATGGCCCCTCTGGGAGCTTCGAGGTCTCGGTGAACGGCAAGACGGTGGTGAGGAAGCAGACGCTCTCGTTCCCCACGGAGAAGGAAATCGTGGACGCGGTGTCCCGCGAGATCGGGCGCTGAGCGAGCGGTGAGGAGAGCCCCTGGAGTCACGGAGGCTCTTCCTCCAAGCTGCGGCCATGAAGCGTGTGCTCATGGCCGCCTGCCTCCTGGGACTGCTGGGTTGTTCCACCCCGTCGGCGGCGCTGCGGCCCACGGGTCCGTCGTTCTCGTGTGAAGTGCCGGGCTACGTGCCCGAGCCCCACTACCGCGCCGACGTGCCCATGGGCCGGCTGGAGGTGCAGAAGCTGTCCACGGTCCCTCAGGCCCCGCCGCCTGAGCGCGAGCCGGAGTCCGAGCAGGAGCAGGAGCCGGTTTCCAGGAGCAGGCCGCGCTTCCCCCCGGTGTGGCTGCGCGTGGTGGCGGAGGCAGTACCTCTCGGGACGCTCGCGTCCGCGCTCTCTCGGGAGCTGGGCCTTGGCATCGTGGTAGCTCCACAACTGGTGGACCTGAGGGTCTCCCTGGCACTGCCGGATTCGAGCGCCGAGGAGCTCTTCGGGCTCCTGGATCGGCACTACGCGGTGGCTTCAGAGATGGAGAAGAAGCCGGTGATCGTGCTCGAGGACAGGAGGGAACTCCTCCATCGCCACTACGAATCGCCCGAGCTCCTCGTTCGGTTCATCCCCATGACCGGGCTGCCCGCGGAGGACGTGGCGGCCGCGTACTGCAAGCTGCTGGCGACCGAGCGTGGCTCCGCGAACGTGGTGGGAGACGTGCTGCTCGTGATGGGAGAGCAGGTCGCCTTGGAGCGCCTCGATGCATTCATTCGAGCGCTCAGGGAGCAGCAGAAGCCGATGCCCTCCGCCGACAAGAGATCCCCCCAGTAGGCAGCCGGGTGCTCGCATGGCCGGTGTGAACTCGTCCGAAGCTCTTCTCTGACCCACCTTGAGAGTGTCGGAGGTGACACATGGCCTGGTGGGACTCGGCGATGGAGCGGCGCTCCATCCAAGCCGGCATGCGAGTGCAGACCCGGGAAGGGACTCGGCTGGGGCGGGTGCTGCTCATCGGCCGGGATGTGCTGTACGTGCGGCCGTGGCGCTTCTCGCGCCGGGAGTTCGCGGTGCCGCTGTCACGAGTCACCCGGGTGACGGGTGGCGCCGTCCACGTGACGGGCGCACCCTCCGAGCTGCGCGAGCCCGTGGGAGACCGGCTGCTCCATGACATCCCCACGCAGGTCCACCCGCTGGCCGAAGCTGCCGCCACCGGACAGGCCGGAGCCTGAGTTGCACCGGAATGCGGCGAGCGGCGCGGATTTGTGGTTCAAAGAGGGCCATGTCCTCTTCACTTGAAGCGCTGTCCCAGAAGGTGTCCGCGGCGTTCGCCGACCGGACGAAGTTGAAGGAAGCCGAGTACGTGGCCGCCGTGCGCGAGACGCTGGCGCGGCTGGACTCGGGCGAGCTACGAGTGGCCGAGAAGGGCCCCGAAGGCTGGCGCGTCAACGCCTGGGTGAAGGAGGCCATCCTCCTGTTCTTCGCCGTGTCGGAGATGCAGGTGATGGAGGTGGCTCCCTTCGAGTTCCACGACAAGGTGCCGCTGAAGAAGGGGCTGAAGGCCGCGGGCGTGCGCGTGGTGCCTCCGGGCGTGGTGCGCTACGGGGCCTTCGTGGAGCAGGGCGCGGTGGTGATGCCGGGGTACGTGAATATCGGCGCCCGTGTGGGCTCGGGGACCATGGTGGACACGTGGGCCACCGTGGGCAGCTGCGCGCAGGTGGGCCGCAATGTCCACCTGTCCGGGGGCGTGGGCCTGGGCGGGGTGCTCGAGCCGCCCACCGCCTCGCCCGTCATCATCGAGGACGGCGCCTTCATTGGCAGCCGCAGCATCGTCGTCGAGGGCGTGGTGGTGGAGGAGGAGGCGGTGCTGGGCGCCAACGTGGTGCTCACCTCGTCCACGCAGATCATCGACGTCACCGGGCCCGAGGAGCGCATCTACAAGGGCCGGGTCCCCGCCCGCAGCGTGGTGATTCCGGGAATGCGCGAGAAGCAGTTCCCCGCGGGGAAGTATGGCGTCCCCTGCGCGTTGATCATCGGCCAGCGGACAAAGAGCACCGACCAGAAGACGAGCCTCAATGCCGCCCTGCGCGACTTCGCGGTCCCTGTATAGAGGTGGAAATCCGCTGGGTCGTGGCGTCCGTAGAAGCAGTTGACCCCGCGGGTCCGTGACGTGACATGAGCCACCTGGACGACATCCTGCCGGAGCTGCTGCTCGGCACCCTGGAGCTGCCCACCCGGCAGGCGGCCGAGCAGCACCTGGCCACGTGCGAGCGCTGCCGGAGCGAGGCGGCTCGGCTGTCGCCCGCCCTGGAGGGGCTCGCGAGCTTGGTAATCCCCGAGCAGCCGCCGCCGGGAGTGCTCGCTCGGGTGGTGGGCGAGATGGAGGGGCCTGGCCGCTTCGCCCGCTTCGCCGAGAAGGTGGCGGCGCTGTTCGACCTGACGCGGGAGCGGGCGCTGGCGCTGCTGGAGTCGCTGAGCCATCCGGAGGGGTGGCTGCCGGGGCCGGCGGAGGGCATCCAGTTGCTGCCGGTGGAGACGGGGCCGGCGAAGCAGGAGATGCTCGCGGCGTTCGTGCGGCTGCCGCCGGGAGTGCGCTTCCCGCACCACACCCACCACGGGCATGAGTGGAACCTGGTGCTCGAGGGCGGGCTGCGCGAGGGCTCGGGGCGGGAGACCTGGCCAGGCGAGGTGCTGGAGATGGACGAGGGCAGCGCGCACGACTTCTCGGCGCTCGAAGGCCCCGCGTGCATCGCCGCCTCGCTCCTCGATGGGGTGACGAGCTTCGAGGAGGAGCCCCCCTCCGCGTGAGCGGCGCCTGACGGTTCTCGGAAGGGCTGGCCCTGCTCGCGGGCCAGCCAGGCCTTCGTCAAAGAGGGAGCGGATGGACCGCCGAGCGTCTATGGTTCGCGCCGTCCATGTCCCAGCTCACTGCACGCCTCGCTCAGTCCACGCTTGCTCTGTGCCGTATCGCCAGCCCCATCGGGCAGGAAGGGCCCCTGGCCGATCATGTGGAGCGGTGGGCGTTGGAGCGGTTCCCTCGCGAAGAGGTGTGCCGGGTCGGGCACTCGCTGGTGGTGGGACGGCTGGAGGATCCGCGGCCCACGGTGGCGCTCGTGGGGCACCTGGACACCGTGCCCGCGCACCCGAATGACGGCCCGGCGCGCCTCGAAGGCGAGCGCGTGTTCGGGCTGGGCTCCTCGGACATGAAGGGCGGGCTGGCGGTGATGATGGCGCTGGCGGAGGACCTGCCGCTGAGCAAGCTGCCCGTGAACCTGGTGATCATCCTCTACGAGCGCGAGGAGGGGCCGTACGTGGAGAGCGGGCTGGGGCCCCTCTTCGACAAGCGGCCGGAGCTGAAGCGGGTGAGCTTCGGCATCGCCATGGAGCCCACGGACGGGGTGGTACAGGTGGGGTGCGTGGGGACGCTGCACGCGACGCTGAAGTTCACGGGGCGCAGCGCGCACTCGGCGCGGCCCTGGCAGGGAGAGAACGCCATCCACAAGGCGGGCCCGCTGCTGTCCGAGCTGCTGGCGCGCCAGCGCGTGGAGGTGGTGCACGCGGGCTTCTCCTTCTTCGAGGTGATGAGCGTGACGCTGGCGCATGGGGGCCGGGCGCGCAACGTGGTGCCGGACTCGCTGGAGCTGAACCTCAACTACCGCTTCGCGCCGGGCAAGTCGCTGGAGCAGGCCCAGGCGGATGTGCGAGCGCTGGTGGCGGGGCGGGCGGAGGTGTCCTTCACGGATCTGTCTCCGAGCGGGCGGGTGTGCGCGGACAACGCGCTGTACCGCAAGCTGCTGGAGGTGACGGGGCTGCCGGCGGCATCGAAGCAGGCGTGGACGGACGTGGCGCGCTTCGGAGAGTGGGGCGTGGACGCGGTGAACTACGGGCCCGGAGAGACGGCGCAGGCGCACCAGGCCAACGAGAGCGCGCCCATCCCCGCGCTCGCGGTGGCGTACGAGAAGCTCGCCGCGTTCCTGGGCAGCAGCCGGTAAGGGCGAGAAGGCTCGGCCTCGAGGGCCGTCACTGCTTGGAGCGGGACCTGGGAGCCTTCGTGCTCCGGCCCTGCTTTGCGGCCTTGCGGGCTGCGGGCTTGGAGGCGGGCTCACGCCCGAAGAGCTCGTGCATGGACTCCGCCGTGACCGCCTTGCGCAGCCAGACCTTGAGCTGCTCCAGGTCCGTGCAGGCCAGGATCTGCTGGCGGGAGGCCTCATCCACCTGGAGCCCCCGCGCGTCGAGCACCTCAAGCAAGGCTGCCCGCTCGCCCTCGTGACGGCCTTCCCGGAGCCCCTCCTCGCGCCCCTCCTGGCGTCCTTCCTGGCGTCCTTCCTGGCGTCCCTGGGCGAGCCACTCACGGAACAACGGGAACTGGGGCTCGTAGTTGCCAATCTTCATCAGTGCCTCCAAGGCTCTGCGGGCCGCCTCGCCCAGCGAGGACAGGGTCAGGTCAACGTAAAGGCGGACGCGTTCGGCTTCAAGCCCCGCCACGGCAGCCATCACCGTCTGAGCGATGGCCTGTCCCACTTCCTCTTGCCCGTGCGCCATGGCGGACAACACCGCCAGCTCCGGATCCTTGCGAGCCGCCTGCTCGTCCGTGAGCACGGGGATGGCGCTCGGCCCTGCCACCAGGGGCTGGAGTACGAAGCCGGGGTGTCCCAGATCGATGGGCTGAGCGCACCAGCGGGCCACTGCCGCGTTCGGGGCCACTATCAGCAATGCGGGCGGGCCGTGAGGACCCAAAGGGGTCTTAGTTAGACCCAGCTTCACCCCGGGTCCTCTCACCCCTTACAGGAGGACGGCCATGCCCAAGGCGTACAGCTACTTGCGATTCAGCACCCCCGAGCAACTGAAGGGGGATTCGTTCCGGAGACAGAGCACAAAGGCTCAAGAGTATGCGTCCACACACGGCCTGGACTTGGACGACACCCTGACGTTCCAGGACCTGGGAGTGAGTGCCTTCCGAGGCAAGAACGCGGAAGAGGGACAGCTTGGAGTCTTCCTGGCCGCCGTACATGCCGGGAAGGTGGAGCCGGGTTCATACCTGTTGGTTGAGAGCCTGGACCGCATCAGCCGTCAAGCGGCACTGCTCGCACTCGGCACTCTGACCAGCATCCTCGCTCAAGGGATCACCCTCGTTACCCTCCATGATGGGAAGGTCTACTCCCAGGAGTCCATGACAGCTCAGCCGATGGATCTCATGTACGCGCTCATCGGGTTCATGCGGGCCAACGACGAGAGCGCCCACAAGTCCATGCGGATCAAGGCCGTGTGGTCCGGGAAACGGGCCAGGGTGACTCAGAAGCCGCTGACCGCCAACGGTCCCTTTTGGCTACGGCTCAACAAGGCCACTGGACAGTGGCACGTCATCCCAGAGTGCGCCGTCATCGTGCGCCGCATCTTCCAGGAGTACCTCTCGGGCCGTGGACCGACGGTGATCATGTCCAGCTTGAACCGGGAAGGAGTCCCAGTGTTCCTTCGAGACACGCGGAAGGGGTCACGGAAGGCCGCCTACTGGCACAGGAACACCGTGCGGCGCCTCCTGGAGAATCCTGCCGTCATTGGCACGTACATCCCCCACAGCACCCAGTTCAAGGACAGGAAGAAGGTGAGGAAGGCAGAGGGGCAGCCGGTTCCTGGCTACTTCCCTGCCATCATCGACGAAGACACCTTCCAGCGGGCACAAGCCCTCCGGTTGGGGACGCCCTGTCCCTGGCGTGGCAAGAACGCCACCAGGGAGGAGACACGGAACCTCTTTGGCGGGTTGGCCAAGTGTTCCCGGTGTGGGGCGTCGATGATCTACATGGACAAGGGGGTGCGCAAGGGCCGACGTTACGCGTATCTGGTCTGCTCCTATGCGCGAGTGGGAGCGGGATGCAAGTACACCGCTGTCCCCTACGCTTTGCTCGAAGAGGCATTCCTGCGTGATGCTCCTGTCCTCCTGGACTCTGTTCCCACGGGGCAAGAAGACAGCGCCCTGCTCACCGAGATTGAGCGGATAGATGCCGCTCTGTTGGGCAGCAGTGACCACCTGGAGGCCCTCGCGGATGCGTACGCGCGGACACGGTTGGACGCACTCCTCAAGGAAATGCAGACCATCACTACCGAGCGGGATGCACTCCAGGAGCAACGGGATGAACTGGCGCGAAAGGCGGGCGCTGTAGCGTGCCCTCTGGCCATGAAGCGTCTCCAGGAACTTGGGGAAGCCCTCAAGACCGAGTCCATGGACCGCCGCAAGGTCAACACCCTGATGCGGATGGTCTTCGAGGGGTTCACGGTGGACCCGGACACCTGTGGGGCCTACTTCACCTGGAAACTGGGCGGCACAAGTCAGTGGGTGGCCTTCGGGTTCCCCAAGAACACCGCCGAGTCCAGAGTGACGGATACGGAGGAGAACCCGGAAACGGCCAGAGCGGCCTGACCTACAGCAGCCGGAAGGGTGACCGATGGGGTGGGAATCAGCAGCGTTCTCCCGCCCCATCGGTGGCTTCCCTCTTCCCTAGTGGACTTGGGGGGCCGCTTCCTTTGGGGTAGGCGCCTTGGGAGTGGGCTTCTTGGGCGCGGGCTTCTTGGGTGTGGGCTTCTTTGACACGGGCTTCTTGGGCTTCTTGGACGCGGGCTTCTTGGGCTTCTTGGTCCCCTTCCGTGTCTCCCAGTCCTCAGCACGGAACCGCCACAAGACCAGGGGCACCCGGCCGGATGCACGAGAGAACAGAACGATGTCCCCAGAGAAGTCTCCGGAGATCGCAGGGTCTTCAACGGCGTTGTGAGAGGCCCACAGTGTGGCCGGGTCCTCCTCGTCACGGACGACCCGTCTCAGTTGACTGATCCGCTCGCGCACCAGAACGAGAACGGAGTAGACGCCCACAGGGGCATTCCGCTCCTGTTCCTCGTCTAGTTCCTTCCTCGCGTGGAGATCCGCGAGCAGTTGAGCCCCCAGAGTCGCTCCGGACAAGGCAGCTAGTTCCAGGTCCAGGCTGACCACCAGGGGTCTTGGGGTGATGCTGAATCCGCTCTCTTCGGTCATGTAGGCCGTCCTTTCGTCGGGTATAGGGCCTACCTCCATGGTAGCTCATAAACTACGTAGCTCAAGAACTACCTAGGTAACGTAGTTCATGAACTGTGTAGCTCAAGAGCGACCCTGGGTAAGTCCGCCCCGTGCCAACAGCAGGGAAAACACCGACAAAGCGGGGTCGTTCGGAAGTCTGGACGCGGGGTCCAACAGCCCGTGCCATCAAGCGGGAACTGCGGCTCCTCGGGAAGCGACTCCGGCAACTGAGGCTAGAGCGGGGCCTCACTCAAGAACAGGCCGCAGAGGCAATCGGTGTTCACCCGAAGCACATGATCAAGATGGAACAGGGAGGCGCGAACCTCACTGTTGCCACCCTCGTAGCTGCGGCAGTGGCCTTCAAGGTTCCACTCCGAGACCTGTTCCCGGAGACCGACGAGGAAGATACCGGCAAGTGATGGGGGTGAGGAGCCATCCCACAAGAATGCACGTACCAGTTGTCCCCGGCAGGTATATCTATAAGTTCTTTAGAGAGCCCGGCTGAGCCCTTGGGGCGACCGAAGAAGAGGACCGGGGAAGTTTCTTCTTCTAGGTATCTCCATGCGGAAGAAGATCCCCTAGAGAGATCTTAGATACACAGAGGGAGACCAACGGTGCTCTCCAAGTTCCCCCGAAGATCTATCCCTTCTTCCAATCTTCGGGTTCTCCACTCCCTGCCACCCACATTCGTGCCTCCTGTACTGCTCTCCTCTCCGCAGAACTTCGAGCGGCACCGGTCCCACTGACTATTTCCACAGTCCTGAAATCATCACGTCTAAATATCTCACCCTTCGCTACATATTCTCTTCCCTGCTTCTCCGCTGGCCTGACTGTCACCCCATAAAACTCATTGAGATCGGTAGTTCCCATCACGCTCTCCTATGGGAAATCTTACTGCCGCCGCGACGGTGGTCCCAAGATGGTCAGTGATGGATGTGTTGGAAGCCAACGGTGCTCCCCAAGGTCCCACGAAGGGCTGCTGCACGTCTTGGCCCTCTTCACTTCTGGACATGGCCCCAGGGACAGCCCCCAAAGCAGTCCCTTCCCCCTGCCTCTTCTCAGGGAAGGCCCTGGCAGGCCCTAGGAGCCACGGAAGACGCGCCGGGTCCCCCTAAGCGGGATGGTCGGCATCATGGCCCTGTGGGGCTCCTGAAGGCCCTAGCACGGCTGTTTGAAGCGATGCCTGTTTGGGGAAGCTAGATTGCGCGCCGCTACGCCTGTATAGAACCTGCTTCCCCGTTCAGAGAGAGAGAGAGAGAAAACCAATGGCCGACAAGACTACAACCGAGCAGGAGAGCCAGCCCACGTCTCAAGAGGGCAAGCCACCCAAGGCGGCACAGCCACAGAAACGAGAACTGGGGCGTGCCCCCAGCGAGGACAAGTTCCTTCAGATGCTATGTGGCTTTCTTGACCGTACGTACCCAGAGGCCAAGTGGGGTCTAGGCATCACTTTTAGCACGGGAGGAATGCTCGTCTCGGGAACGCTGATCAGCACCCAATGGTACTTTGAGCAACTCACGGAACAACTCAGCAAGATGCCTCCCCCGGGAGGGACTATTGCCATAGGAACTGAGAAGTTCCGCGAGAGTGTGATGAAGCAGATCGGCGAAACCAAGGGCAAGGAAGAGAATACGGGCGAGGGCGAGAGCGCAGATGAGGGTGAAAAGAAGGAGCCTTATAGCGCCCACTACGCCCATCTGATGAACGTCAAGTTCTTTGTACCGGGTGAGCGCCCAATTGAGTCTAATAAACCTCCTACCCCGCTGTGGCGCGGTCGCATCACCGAGATCCAAGGCTTTATGCTAGCTTCTTTGAGCGCTAGCTAACTCGGATTTCCAGCAGGTTTTGGTGGCGATTTTCTCGGGGCCTATCGTGACTTTCGGGGGCTCGAAGTTTCCCCCTGTACCCCTCGGGTCTGCACCTCATGTTCAAGGCCCTGGCATGGGGTGTCATCTGAGTAGCGAGCGGGGACTGCCCGAGAGGCGGAGCAGCCGGATTCACTCCCCGCAGAGCAGAAAGCACCAAGGGTCCTTTGCGGGGACCTCTTTTTTTGGTACTTGGGTCTCTACGGCCTGTCCATGAAGGCGGTAGGGCAACCGACTCGCGAGCGCAGGCTGGTGAGGTACAGCGGCCAGGTCTTCCGCTTGTCCTCAGCCCTCGCCAGCTGCACCTCTACCACGATGGCGAAGACAGGCTTGTCCTCCAACAGGAGCACCACCAAGTCCGCGCGGTACTCGGTAGGGACGACCTCGGTGAGCTCGGCGGACTCCACCCGGGCCTCGGACCAGGCCGGTAGCGTGAATCCGAGCGCGTCGCTCAGTAGCTCGGGCGCCAGGGTGGGACGGTTGCGGAACAGGAGCAGGAGCCCCTCGTGCTGCATGGATGCCATGATGCGGTACATCCTACGGGGGACGTCTGACCTGACAGGTCTCCTGCCACCGTCCACCGTGTTGGACTCACCGTCCACCGATGAGACTCCCGGCAGCGACGATGGGACAGGAACTCCGTCCTGCGTGCTCGGAGCGGAAGGGGTTTTCACGGCGCTGCGGCGTTGGCACAGGGCGTGCTGAGCAGCGCCTGGCATGCCGGGCCCTCATGACTTGTTCGTGCGCTACACCTTCGACCACCCCGAGCGGGCCGCGGCCGAGCTGCGCGCCGTGTTGCCCCCGGAGGTGGCGGCGCAGGTGGACTGGAGCAGTCTGCGCCGCGAGTCAGGGAGTGTCGTGGACGCGGAGCTGAGGGAGCGCCAGAGCGATCTGCTGTTCTCGGCGCGGCTGTGTGGGGGAGAGCCGCTGCTGCTGTACCTGCTGCTGGAACACCAGTCGTCGGTCGACAAGTGGATGGCGTTCCGGATGTTGCGTTACGTGATGCGGCAGCTGGAGCGCTGGCGTCAGCAGCACCCGGAGAGCGAGAAACTCCCGGTTGTCCTGCCAGTGGTGATGTACCACGGGCCAGAGGGACGGTGGACAGCGGCGCGGCGGATGGAAGAGCTGTTTCATCTGCCTGCCGAGGCCGTGGAGATCTGGCGAGAGCTGGTGCCGCGCTTCGAGTACCGGCTGGACGACCTGACGGCCGAGCGAGAGGAGGCCCTGCAAGCTCGAGCGGGCTCCCCGATGGTGGTGCTGACATTGCTGCTGCTGCGCTCGGGACGGTCCGAACACCTGGACGTATTGCTGGAAGCGTGGAGCCCCGTGCTGGCCGAGGTGATGGCTTCCCCGGAAGGGCCGGAAGATCTGCGCGCAGTCGCGCACTACCTACACAATGTGGGGTCCGAGGGGGCGATTGAGGGCTTGTGGCGCGTGTTAGATTGGGTAGGCAGAAGGCAGAGAGAGGAGCAGGTGATGGCACCCTTCACGGTACCGATCCTTGAGGAGGCGCGTGTTCGAGGGGTAAACGAAGGGTTTGCGCAGGGCGTGCTGCGGATCCTGGCCTCGCGAGGTATCTCCGTGGATGAGGGGACGCGCCAGAGGATCCTGGAGTGCAAGGACCCGGCGATCCTGGACCGGTGGTTCGACAGAGCCCTCCAGGCCACGAGCCTCGCGGACCTGGAGGACCTCGAGAGGAACGGGTAGCCCACACGAGCGGGGAGCACATGCGCCAAGCCCATGTGGTGATCCTGACGGCCATCACGCTGGAGTATCAGGCCGCGAAGAAGGTGGACGCGGGCGCGTGGGAGGGCAGCCGCTGGGAGGAAGAGAAAGGCCCCAATGGGCTCCCGGTGGCGTTCCGCACGTTCCGAGGTCTCGGACCCCACGAGCATCATTCGCGCGACAGGATCAGCCTTACCGTTCCTGCTGCTGCTTCGAAGTTGCTGGTGGAGACAGTGCTAGGACAGGGGAATAGCAGAGGCCTTGCCACTCGTACTCTCGCTCGCCGCATGGTGGTGCTCCCATGCGTGCCCAGCAGGCTCCGTTGATCTTGATCTCGCGCCCCTTACACGGGGGTTGGGCCTGCCCGGGGAGGGGAGTTTGCGGCAACTCATGGTTGAGCCCGTCCCCTGCGGGCCTTGGCTCTTCTTTCTCAATCCGAATCGCGACCGCGTCATCGCCGAGCCCCGAGGTTCCAGCATCCTCTCGATCGCTGCTCTGCTTGGGGCGGGACATGTCTTGCCCTGGCGGCTTCGCTGGTTGGCGCTGCGGAGGCCATCCCTTCTGAAGGGCGATAATGGCGAGGACTCCGGCTGCCATGGCGAGCCATAGGCGCAGCACCCGGGCAGAGCTTGGTAGGCCCGTTCGGTTCTTTCGTGCGACGGACTCCGTGATGGAGTTCTGCGAAGTGGGCGGATTCACTTGGAGCTGAGCGCCCCACTCTACTCGCTGATGCACCTCTGTTCGTGGAGCCGTGCCGCTCTGGCCCGAGTGTTGGCGGAGGATGGGCTGATCCGCCTCCGGTCCAGCGGTTCTCGCCGCATGCTCAAGCGCTTCGGCCACATCCGCTGCAGTGCCACGAGCCAAAGGCTTCAGCGAGAGCATCTGGCGGATGAGCCCTGACAGCTCCGGGCATGCCGTCATCCGTGCCTCGGGCGGCTCCCACTCCTCCGCGCGCAAGGACGGCTCGGTCTCTAGCAACTCCGGTGGTAGCACGGGCGGTGGGTAGGAACCTGTGACGAGGCAGTAGGCGGTGACGCCCAGCGCGTACACGTCATCCGCTGGCTCTGGCTCGTAGTGGGCTCCGGGCTGGTGCCGGTAGCGCCAGTGGAAGCGCAGGGCTTCCGGGCTGCGGTAGTAGGGCGTGCCGGGGGGCAGCACCTCGCGCGTGAGCGTGGGCGCTCCGAGGAAGTCTCCCGCACCAAAGTCCAGGAGCATCGGCCGTGAGCCGTCCTGAGATACGAGGATGTTGTCTCCCTTTATGTCGCGGTGGACACAGCCCGCCGCGTGGGTCGCTGCGAGCGCGCTCGCCATTGGAGCCAGCAGCCGCATCACCTCTCGCGAGCTGAAGGCTCGTTCGTGAGCCCACGCGTACAGCGACACGCCTTCCACCCAATCCATCACCAAGAATGGGAACGGGCCCGCCGGGTGCGCCCACAGCCCGTGATCATGCAAGCAGGGAACGTGGGGATGGCGGACTCGGCGCAGCAGCTCCGCCTCTCGCAGGAAGCGCGGATCGTTGGCGTGGATCGCTACCTTGAGGGCGACAGGCGCACCGTCCGGTTGCTCCCCAAGAGTCGCGAGATACACAGCTCCGTACGCACCCAGGCTTTGCCTGGAGCGCACTCGCCACGCGCCCACCTCCGTGCCCGGAGGCAGGTGCGCGGGATGCAAACGGTGGAGCGTGGACTCCGGAGCGATGACGCACCTCCTACCGCCAGAAGCCCAGCGAGATGCCCACGTTCGAGTAACGCCGCGCCAAGTCGAACGAGCCGCTGAAGGACCAGTCCTCCCAGTACCGGAACAGGAACACCTCGAGGCCCCCCGTCAGGTGCGGCCTTGGCACCTGCCCCTCGAACGAAGAGGGCTCCACGAAGACTCCCAGCCGCGTGCGCACCCGGCCCGGCCATGTGTCGTGCTCGGCGCCCAGGTGCGGCTGGATGAGCACCGTCTTCCCCACCGGATCCGGATCTCCGAACGTCGCCACCGAGCGCAGCGCCACCGCGTTCTCCACCGCGGAGATGAAGTCCACCTGCCCCGACACCAGGAACGTGCCCACCGGCGCGTCCGGCGGCTCCTCCGGCGGCACGTTCGTGGCCCCCTCGGCCAACAACTGCCGGCGCGCCGCCGGAGAGAGGCGGTTGTAGCGCTCGGCCCCCTCTCCGAAGCGGTAGCTGACGCCCAACGACAGCACCGCCGGTGCCACCAGCCCCGAGTAGATGGGCCGCCCCGCCAGCACCGCCGACTGGTCGTCCTGCTTCTGCCAGTTGCCCACCACCTGCGGCCGCACCGAGATGCCCACCCGGTAGGGCCGCCCCTGCGGCCGGAACAACAAGTCCAGCGAGAGCCCCGTCCCGCCGTAGCGCCACTCCTCGCCCTTGTAGGTCAGCGAGGCCTGCGCCGCGTAGAGGCCCAGCGCGACGATGAACTCGTCCTGCCCGAAGGCCATCGCTCCCGCCAGCGCCGACTGGGTCACGGACACCTGGATGTAGTCCCCCGGTAGGCACTCGGGCGTGGCGCAGTAGCTCACCGTCCGAGTGCGCAGGAACGTCCCCAGCCCGAAGGTCTTGTACTGGAGCAGCAGCCCCACCAGGTACTGGCGGCTCGTCGGCGCCTCGTCCGGCAGCCCGTCGTTGTCCAGGTCTCTGCGGCGCCGCTCGGTCAGCGCCACGTCCAACAAGGACAGGGTGAAGCCCACGTCCCAGTCCCGGTCGAGCTGCGGGCTGCGGTGCGCCAGCGCGGACAGGTTGCTGGCGAAGCCCGCCGTGCCCTCGGCGATGCCCACGTAGGCCCCGCCCATGGCCACCATGCGCGTGGAGCCCAGCAGCACCCCCGAGCTGACGTACAGCCGCTCCGGACGGGGCTCGGGCGCTGGCACGTCCTGCGCCTGCGCGCGAGAGGCCAGCGCGAGCACCGCGGCGAATGACAGCAGGGCGAGGGTGCGCATGCGCAAGGGCCCAGTGCCTGCTACCGGCCCGCCACCTCCGTGAAGAGGCGGTCCGCCTCGGCGGCCAGCTTCGTGTCCCGCCACGTCAGCCCACCCGCGTCATGCGTGACGAGCGCCAGCGTCACCTTGCGCCAGCGGATGTCGATGTCCGGGTGGTGGTTGGCGGCCTCGGCGGCCTGGGCCACCTTCTCCACGAAGGCGATGCCCGTGAGGAAGGCCGGGGCTTCATAGGTGCGGCGGATCATCCCCCCCTCGTGCTTCCAGCCGGGGTGCTCGGAGAGGAAGGACTGGAGCGCCTCGGGGGTGAGCTGCGTGCGATCGTAGGCCATGACGCCTTCTTACCTGCGTGGGGAGCGGAAGGGAGCCGGGAATCCCCAACTCCGTCAGGGAGTGGATGGGCGGGTGCGGACGCGCAGGTTCGCGCTGGTGGAGGAGGTGTTCCCCCACAGCAGGGTGGTGGAGGCGGTGGGCTCGGGGAGCTCCGTGTCCAGCTGCTCCAGGAGGATGCCTCGGTCGGGGACATAGACGGGCACCGTCGCCCGGCTGCGCGTGCTGATGCTGGGAAAGGACGGGGTGATGACGGGGATGACCGTGTTGCGGACCTCGGGCTTGTGGAGGATCAGCTTGAAGCTCTCGCCCAGGGGCAGCGAGGCTTGATCCACCAGCGCCGTGCCCGTCCACTCCATCCGGTGCACTTCATTGAAGGTGTCCAGGACGCTGACCCGGGTCCCCGTCCACAAGGCGTTCGGCTCGAAGCCCACCACCTCGGTGGCGATGAGCTGGCAGTTGGCGCTCGTGCGCACGAAGCGCCCGCTCTGAAGCTGGTAGGGACAGACCTGGATGACGGGGACGCCGAAGTTGACCGACCCCCCACCGGTCACGGTGGCCAGTTGATCTCCCGCGCGCAGCAGCACCCCCTGGAGCGACTGCTGGTTGATGGGCATGTTGCTGGGGACCCAGGAGGTCAGCCCCGTGGAGTTCAGCTGCGTGCCGTCGAAGGTGATGCGCTCGATGGCGGAGCCATACAGGATCACCAGCTCGCCGGCGGAGGCGAGCAGGAAGGTCGCCTGGCCCACGGTGTTGGTCCTGCTCGCGGAGAGCTGGAGCGCCGTGCCCGTGTCCACCATGCGCAGGATCTGCGTCGGGCTGACCACCCACACGACATCCCCGTCCGCGGCCAGCCGCGCGTTGGTGAACCGCTGCACGAAGGCGCCATCGCGCAGGAAGTCCGTGTCGCACAGCCACCCGCCGCGCCGGGTGCGCTCCAGCGCGTTGCAGCTCTGAGGCAGCGTCTGGAGAGGAGCCTCGGCGGAGCGGTCGCGGGCGGAGTAGAGATCGAACTGCTGGATGCCGCCCACCGGATCAAACGCGGCGAACACGTGGTAGCGGCCCTGCTTCGTCGGAGTGAAGCGGACGGTGGCGTCGTCGGTCGTGGGCGAGCCCAGCGTGGCCTGGCTGTCCACGGGCAGGTTGTCCGGGCCGGAGATCTCCACCGAGATGGACTCGGGCGTGGGGACCTCCTCGGTGGCTTCACAGGTCGCCGGGGTCTGGGGCGAGACCTGCAGGCGCACCTGCTCGCCCACGATGATCACGCTCGCCTCCTGGAAGGAAGAGGAGGACACCGGGACCGCGCAGCCGGGGCTTGGGCACCCAGACAGCCCGAGCAGGGCCCCGAGCAGGCAGAGGAATCGACAGGTCTTCAGCATGAGAGCTCCACGGCCGCCCATCCGGCCTGTACTGGGCGGCGGTCTCCCGAGGGAGATGGCGTACCTTACGCGCGCTCCACGGCCCGCTTCCACTTGGCCAGATGCCGCTCGCGCACCTCCGCCTTCATCTTCGGCTTGAAGGTGCGCTCGGCCTTCCACGCGCGGCGGATGGCGTCCGGGCTGCTCCACACGCCCGCGCCCAGTCCGCCGAGGAAGGCCGCGCCCAGGCTCGTGGTCTCCAGGTTGCGGGGGCGCACCACCGGCGTGTTCAGCACGTCCGCCTGGTATTGCATCAGCAGGTTGTTGGCCGCCGCGCCTCCGTCCACCTTGAAGGCGGGGATGTCCCGCCCGCTGTCGTGGCGCATCGCGTCCGCGAGATCCCGAATCTGCAGGGCGATGCCCTCCAGCACCGCCCGCGCCAGGTGGGCCACCGTGCTGGAGCGATCGATTCCGGCGAACAGGCCGCGCGCCTCGGGCCGCCAATGCGGTGCGCCCAGCCCCGCCAGCGCCGGCACGAACACCACCTCTCCCGAGTCCTTCACGCTCTCGGCGAGCGCTTCAATATCCGGGGCGCGCTTGATGACCTTGAGCCCGTCACGCAGCCACTGCACGGCGGCGCCGGCGATGAAGGAGCTGCCCTCCAGCGCGTACGAGGTGCGATCGCCCAGCCGCCACGCCACCGTGGTCAGCAGCCCCGCGGTGGAGCGCACCGGCGTGTCTCCGGTGTTCATCAGCAGGAAGGCGCCGGTGCCGTAGGTGCACTTGGACTCGCCGGGCTCGAAGCAGGCCTGCCCGAAGAGCGCCGCCTGCTGGTCTCCCGCCATGCCGGAGATGGGGATGCCGTCCGGCAGGCTCTTCATGCCGCGCGTGGTGCCGTACACCTCCGCCGAGCTGCGGATCTCCGGCAGGCAGGCGGCTGGCACGCCCAGCAGTGAGCGCAGCTCGTCATCCCAGGCGAGCGAGCGCAGGTCCATCAGCAGCGTGCGGCTGGCGTTGGACACGTCGGTGACGTGGGCCTGGCCGCCGGTGAGCTTGTACACGAGCCAGGTGTCGATGGTGCCGAAGCACACGTCGCCCTTCTCGGCCCGGGCGAGCGCGCCCTTGAGGTGCTCGAACATCCAGGTGAGCTTGGTCCCGGAGAAGTAGGGGTCCAGCACCAGGCCCGTCACCTCGCGCACGCGGGGCTCCAGGCCCTTGGCCTTGAGCTGCTGGCAGATGTCCGCCGTGCGCCGGTCCTGCCAGACGATGGCGCGCCCCAGCGGCTTGCCCGTGCCTCGCATCCACAGGCCCGTCGTCTCGCGCTGGTTGGTGATGCCCACCGCGGCGATGTCCTGGCCCTTGAGCCCCGCGTCCTTGAGCGCCCGGGCGATGCAGAACTCGCTGGAGGCCCAGATCTCCTCCAAGTCGTGCTCGACCCAGGAAGGCTTGGGGAAGTGCTGGGTGAACTCGCGGTAGGAGCGGCCAGCCACCTGAAGCCTGGCATCCAGGATGGTGACGTGTGTCCCGGTGGTGCCCTGGTCGATCGCCAGGACGTGCTTGGCCTTCGCCATGTATCCCTCCCCCGGCGGGTGGTGCCGGATAGGCCCACCTTACCCGACCCATGGGGGTGGGCACGGGACTTCCATCGGGTTAACCTGTGGACAGTATGCCGTCCGTGCAGCAGCTCCGCCCCTTTGCCGAGGCCCCTCTCGAGTCCTTCCGTGCCGCCTCCGGCCCGGTGGCGCTCATCCAGCAGCCGCCCGAGCCTGTGTTCCAACAGGTGGCGAAGCGGCTGGAGCAGGTGCGCGCGGGGGCGATGACGCGCCAGTCGAACCTCGCCGAGCGGCTGTTGTTCATGCTCCAGGGGTTCCAGCACCTGGAGGTGCACCTGCTCCAGCCCCGCGTGGACGGGGAGGAGTTCACCGTGGGGCGCATGGACACCTGCATGCTGGTGCTGAAGGACCCGTCCGTGTCCAAGCTGCACGCGCGGCTGCGCTGGAGTGAGCAGGCGGGCGCGCACCTGGTGCGGGACATGGGCTCGATGAACGGCACCTTCGTCAACACCGTGCCGCTCAACTCGCGCCAGGAGTTCCAGCTCCATGACGGGGATGGGCTGTCCTTCGGAGACGCGCAGTTCCTCTATCTGCGCACCGAGACGCTGCACTCGCACCTGCGGCTCATCCAGGATCCCGTGTAGGGCTCCAGGGCTGATAGAGTGTCTCCGGCTTGAACGAGACCGCGGCGACTCCCTTTGGAAAGTATGAGCTGCTCGAGCGCCTGGGCGCCGGTGGCATGGCCATTGTCTACCGCGCGCGCTACACGGCCGCGCCGGGCATCATCAAGCCCGTGGTCATCAAACGGGTGCTGGGCCACTACGCCGAGGACTCGGCCTTCGTGGAGATGTTCGTCCAGGAGGCCCGCATCTCGGTGGGGCTCAACCACGGCAACATCGTCCAGGTCTTCGACTTCGGGCAGGTGGAAGGCGAGTACTTCCTGGCCATGGAGCTGGTGGACGGCCAGCCCCTGTCCCGGGTGCTCAAGCGGGCCCAGAACATCGGGCTGGCGCAGCTTCCGCCGCCGCTCGCGGTGAGCATCGCCATTGAGATGTGCAAGGGCCTGCACCACGCCCACACGCGCACCGATGAGAAGGGGCGGCCGCTGGGGCTGGTGCACCGGGACATCTCTCCGGACAACGTCCTCGTCAGCTACGAGGGCGAGGTGAAGATCGCCGACTTCGGCATCGCCAAGGCGCAGCTGGTCGGGCGGCCGGTGACCGAGGCGGGGATGGTGAAGGGCAAGTACCCCTACCTCTCGCCGGAGCAGGCGCGCGGGCAGGATGACCTGGACGCTCGCTCGGATGTGTACGCGGTGGGGGTGGTGCTCTACCTCATGCTCTGCGGACGGCTGCCGGCCGAGGGCAACGAGCTGTCGGTGTTGCAGAAGGTCATCCACGGGCAGCTCACCCCGCCGCTCCAGCTCAACCCGGATCTGGATCCGGGGCTGGTGCAGATCCTCCAGGACGCGCTGGCCACCGACCGGGATGTGCGCACGGCGAGCGCGGAGGCCCTGCACCAGAAGCTCTCGCACTGGCTGGCCACGCGTGCGCCGCTCTTCCCGGTGCACACCCTGAAGAACCTGCTGGGCCTGCTCTACGAGACGGAGCTCACGGCGATGGGCCGGCCGCCCCAGTTCCCGCCCAAGTTCCGGGAGCAGGTGGAGCTGTGGAGCAGCTCCCAGCAGCGGGTGGTGCCGCCGGTGAGCAGTCAGGCCCGGCCGCCGCCGCCAGCTCCGGATGCGCCGGCTCCCGGGCGCAAGGAGCCGAAGAGGACCCAGACGGGCCCGCAACACACCATGGCGGCGCCGCTGTCGACGCAGGCACGGCCACTCTCGGACGGGGGGGGGACCCAGACACGGGCGGCGCCTCCGAGCGATCCGGGGGGCCAGGTGCCGGAGGAGTCGGCGCTCCAGACGGACCAGCTGCCCGCGTACACGGCGGATCAAACGGCGGAGCTGCCGGCACGGACCGAGAAGATGAGCGCCGTGGGAGACACCACCACGCGCGTGCGGGCCTCCAGCTGGGCGCGCTCGGAGCCTCGCGATCGCCCGGAGCCGGAGGACGCCACGGATGCGGCGGAGCTCCCCGGGGTGGTGAGGACCCAGCACTTCTGGCTCTGGGTCGCCGGTGCGGTGTTCCTCACGGCGCTGGGCATCAAGCTGACCCTGTCCTTCCTGATGCGCGTGCCTCCCTTGGAGGTCTACTCACAGCCGCCCGGCGCGCTGGTGCGCGTGGATGGCCAGGTCCAGGGCGTCACGCCGCTGACGGTGCAGGGAGTCGCCCGGAAGGAACCCCACACGGTGGAGGTGGCCCTGCCGGGGATGAGGCCGTGGAGCCAGCGCTTCGACCCGGGCTCCCTGGAGGACAAGCTCCGCGTCACCCTGGAGCCCCTGCCCGCCGCCGCGCCGCCCCCTCCGCCGGCGGCCCCGCAGAAGCCGGCCGCCTCGCCTCCTCCCGCCGCTCAGGAGAGCTTCGCCACCCGCTTCGGGACGGAGAAGACGCCCGCGCGCTTCACCCTCCAGGAGAAGTGGCACTCCTTCAGCCCCACGGCGCGCTCGCTCCGGCAGCCGCTCGATCCGAGGCGGAGCTATACGGTGTGGCTCTCCGGCTCCTACGTCGGCGATGCACCCATCTCCGAGCAGGATCTGCGCCAGGGGCTGAGCCCGGACTCGGTCCGCTCCACGCAGGTGTATGCCTTCCTGGAAGGCGGGTCCGTGGATCCGGTGGAGCGGTTGTTCATGCTCTCGTCCAAGCCGCGCGCCCTGCCCGAGGCCCAGGCGCTGCACGTGTTCGTCCTCGTGGGCGAGAGCTCCGAGCACAACGTGGACAAGGACCTGACTCTGTTCGTGCGCGACAACGGCTCCAAGCAGGTGGTGAAGCGCAAGCTGGAGACGAAGCGGTTCGCGCATCAGGTGGCCCTGGAGAACCGCTACTCGGTGCGGCAGTTGGATCCGGAGGCCTCCTACACGCTGGACATCCAGACCCACGAGGGCGCCGCCCCGAGCGCCCTGGCCGTGCTCGCGGTGCCTCGGTTCGGGGGGAAGGTGCAGCTCTCCGGGCAGCCCTCGGGAGAGCTCCGCTACGTGCTCGAGCCGGGCCGCTACACCGTCCAGGGCGCTCGGGAGTTGTGGTTCGCGCTGCCTCGCTCGGACCGGGATGGGGAGGCGCAGATGGAGGTGTCGCTCGCGCCGGAGGTGGCCACCCCGGGGGCCTCGCCTGCTCCGAATCCGTAGACTGTCGTCGCGGCGCCACCCACGGAGTAGAGTGGCCCCATCTTGAGTGGCGAAACAGTCATTCCTTTCGGGAAGTACGAGCTTCTCGAGCGCCTCGGTATGGGGGGAATGGCCATCGTCTACCGTGCGCGCTACACGGCCGTGCCGGGCATCACCAAGCCCGTGGTCATCAAGAAGGTGCTGGACGTCTACGCCGAGGACTCGGCCTTCGTGGAGCAGTTCATCCAGGAGGCGCGCATCTGCGTGGGGCTCAACCACGGCAACATCGTCCAGGTCTTCGACTTCGGGCAGGTGAACGGCGAGTACTTCCTGGCCATGGAGCTCGTCGAGGGGCAGCCGCTCTCGAAGGTGCTCAAGCGGGCCCAGGCCGCGGGGCTGGCGAAGCTGCCGGCCCCGCTGGCGGTGAGCATCGCCATCGAGATGTGCAAGGGCCTGCACCACGCGCACACGCGCACCGACGAGAAGGGACGGCCGCTGGGGCTGGTGCACCGGGATGTGTCTCCGGACAACGTCCTCATCAGCTACGAGGGCGAGGTGAAGATCTCCGACTTCGGCGTGGCCAAGGCGCAGCTGGCCGGGCGGCCGGAGACCGAGGCGGGGATGGTGAAGGGCAAGTACCTCTACTTCTCGCCGGAGCAGGCGCGGGGCGAGGCGCTGGATGCGCGCTCGGATGTGTACGCGGTGGGGGTGGTGCTCTTCCGCATGCTCTGCGGCCGGCTGCCGGTGGAGGGCCCCGAGGTCGCGGTGATGCAGCGCATCGTCCAGGGGAAGCTCACGCCAGCGCTCCAGCTCAACCCGGAGCTGGACTCGGATCTGCTGGAGATCCTCGACGAGGCGCTGGCGAACCGGCGGCAGGACCGCGTGCCGAGCGCCGAGGTGCTACAGCAGAAGCTGGCGCACTGGCTGATCACCCGGGCATCGCTCTTCGCGAGCCACACCGTGAAGCACATGATGGGCCTGCTCTATGAGAAGGAGCTGAAGGCGCTCGGACGCGCGCCCCAGGTCTCGGCCCGCTTCCGGGAGCAGATGGCGCGGTGGGGCGCCTCCGTGCGCGGGAGCCAGCAGGAGCGAATGCCGGTGGGCCGAAGGCCGACGCTCGAGGCTCCGCTGGGGAACCCAGCGCCCCCCTCCGTCGTGACGGCCGAGGACGCCGAGCCCTCCGTCGTGACGGCCCAGGACGCCGAGCCTGCTGTCGAGACGTCTCCGGGCACAGAGCCCGCTGTCGAGACGTCTCCGGGCACAGCGCCCTCCGTCGTGACGGCCCAGGATGCCGAGCCCGTGCCCACGACGAACACCCAGGTGACGGCGACCGTGGTGGACAGACGGGCCCTGCTGCCGCGAGGGAGGAGGCGGACCTTCTGGCTCGTGGGAGGAATCGCGGTGGTGGTGCTCGCCGGGCTGGCCGCGGCGTGGTTGCTGCGCACGCCGCCGCTGGAGGTGAGCTCCGAGCCGCCGGGGGCCCAGGTCATCATGGATGGGGCCGCCGTGGGGGTGACGCCGCTGAAGCTGGGAGGCATTGCCCGCGGTGCGCCGCACACGGTGGAGATGAACCTGCGCGGCATGCGGACGTGGAGCCATGCCTTCGAGCCGGGGACGCTGGCCACGCGGCTCGAGGTCGCCCTGGAGCCGGTGCCGCCGCCCGCTCCGTCCCCCTCGAAGGAGGCGCCGCGGCCGGACCCGGTCGCCGAGGAGTCCTTTGCCTCGCGCCTGGGCACGGAGGAGCTGCCCACGCACTTCACCTTGCAGGAGAAGTGGCACTCCTTCAGCACGACGGCGCGCTCGCTCCAGGAGTCGCTCGACGTGAAGCGCGGCTACACGGTGTGGACGTCGGGCACCTATACGGGCGATGTGCCGATCTCCGAGCAGGATCTGCGACAGGGCTTGAGCCCGGCCTCCACGCGCTCGGGGCAGGTCTACGTGTTCCTGGAGGGAGCGGGCGTGCCCAGCGGGGAGCGGCTGTTCATGGCCTCTTCCAAGCCCCACACGTTCGCGAAGGCTCAGATGCTGCATGCCTTCGTGCTCGTGGGCATTACCTCCGAGCGCAACACGGACAAGAACCTGACGCTGCACGTGCGGGACAACGTCTCCAAGAAGGTGGTCAGCCTCCACGTGGAGGCGAGGCGCTTCGCGCACCAGATGGCGCTGGAGAATCGCTTCTCGGTCCGGAAGCTGAATCCCGAGGACTGGTACGCGCTGGACATCCACCCGCACGAGGGCGCTCCCCCGAGCACCGTGGCGGTGCTGGTGGTGCCCAAGACGGCGGGACGGGTGCAGATGTCGGGGCAGGCCGCGGGCGAGGTCCGGTATGCGCTCGCTCCGGGCCACTACGTCCTGCAAGGCGCCCGGGAGCTCTGGTTCGCGCTGCCGCGCTCCGAGCAGGATGGAGAGGCGCAGATGGAGGTGTCCCTCGAGAAGACTTCTCCGCCGCCTCCCGAGCCGCCCGTGCAGGAGGTCTCGCCCGGCGAGGTGGAAGAGGGGGAGGGGACCGTGGAAGGTGACGAGGGAGCAGTGCAATAGGCGCGGGCTCAGCGGGTCTGCCGGGGGGCATCGACGTATCCGGTCAGCTCCACGTAGCCGCGCCCCGTGAGCGGCTGGCCCGCTCGCGTGCCTTGAATGCGCACGGCGCCCTCCCAGTAGTGCACGCTCACTGGAAGCTCCTGGTCCGCCTGCGCGGGAGTGATGTCGAGCACGAGCTGCCGCGAGGGGACGGAGATCCTCCAGCGGGCCGGGTAGGTGGCGCCACTGTGCGGGCTCTTCCACGTGTCCAGCACCTCGATGCGGACTTCGTCGCGCGACAGGCGCACCTTCTCTCCCTGCGGAGGAATGTCCGAGCCCGCACTGAGCGGGTCCGACGAACCATCCCGGCGGCGGAGGTTGTAGTGCATGAACTCGCTGCCATCGGAGAGCTGGAGCGCGAACCAGTCCCAGCCCACCTCGCCCTCTCCGAGCGAGCTCGTGCTCCACTCGCGATCCATCCAGCTCGAGCCCGTCACCTCATGGGTGTGCCCGTCCACCGTCACCGTGCCGCGCGAGGGCATTCGCGTCAGTGAGTAGTAATAGGAGGCGTTCCCCGCGGCGGCCGTCTTCTGGCTGAGCCCATGGTCTCCTTGGAGCACGGGCGGCTTGCCCTCTTCCAGCGAGAGGGACAGCGCCACGCCGTTGGACTCCGCCGAGAGCCGGATGGGGAACACGCCGCTCTCACCGCCCTGCGCCTTCCAGTCCTCCAGCCACACCTGGAAGGGTTGGGCGCGTGCGCCCGCGAGCCCCACGGCCGCGCGGCTGAAGCGCTCGAAGGCGTGGAAGCGCCCGGCGCTGATATCCGAGACCGTGAAGTGTCCCATGTAGACCTGGCGCGAGCCCCACTCGGAGGCGCGCACCGCGTCCTGCGGCGCCAGCGCACTGCGGAACAGCGTGAGCTGATAGCCGAAGGCGCGGCCATCCGCCGTCTCCAGGTTGCCCGTCCAGTACCACCACTCGGTGCGGAACTCCGGGTGGGGGCCATGGTCCTCGGGGAAGTGGAACTCGCGTGGGCCGAGCGCACGGGCGTAGCCCTCGGTGCCGCCTGTGCCTCCGAGCGCCTCGGCCACCGTGAGCCGCGCCTTCTCCGCCGGGGGAGCTGCGGCCTCGCGGGTGACGAACCAGACGCCGACGGCGAGCCCCGCCAACACGAGCGCCACGCCGAGAACCAGGCCCTTGCCGCCGCTCATGCCTTCACTCCTCCCGTAGCGCCAGGGCCGGGTTGGCGCGCGCCATCTTCCACGCCGGATACAGGCCCGCGAGTGCGGCGGCCACCAGCGCCAGCACGAGGGCCTGGAGCAGAATGCCCGGAGTCAGCGCCAGCTGCAGCGTCCACCCGAAGGAGCGCTGGTTGATGACGTAGACGAGGATGGCCGCGAGCGCCACGCCCAGCGGCACGGCGAACAGTCCCGCGAGCAGCCCCAGAAACCCCGTCTGTAGCGACACGAGGCCCCAGAGCTGGCCGGGCGTCAGCCCCGTGGCGCGCAGCACGGCGAACTCCCGTGCCCGCTCCAGCTGCAAGGCCATCAGCGCGCTCAGCACGCCGATGAACGCCACGCCAATCGCCAGCAGCCGCAGGACCTGGGTGATGGTGAAGGTCCGGTCGAACACCTCCATCGAGCCCTCGCGCAGCGCGCGGTTGGGACGGACATTGAGCATCTGCGTGTCTCCGGCCCGCGCGAGCACCTTCGCCACGAGCGCGTCCACGTCCTGTCCAGGCGCGGCGTACAGGGCCAGCCCGCTCACGGCCCGGTCATCGAAGTGCCGCTCATAGGTTGCGCGGGGTATGAGCACGGTGCCGGTGTCCGAGCCATAGTCGAAGTACACGCCCACCACTCGGAACGCCTTGGGGCCATGGTCCGTGGGCAGTTGCACCGTGTCGCCTCGGTGGACGCCCCGGTGGTAGCTGAAGGGCTCGGAGACGAGCAGCGTGTCGGGGGCCTCCAGCTCTCGCCACACGGTGTCCGGGGTGCCTTCCTTGAAGCGGTAGGGACGCTCGGGGCCTTGGGCGAACTCCACCGCGAGCAGGTCCGTGGGCACGCCCCCCACGTTCATCTGCACCACGCGGATGGTGGAGCTCGCGGCCACGCCGGGAGTGGCGCGCAGCTGCTCGACCAGGCCGGGCACGAAGGGGGAGTACCCACGCCGGGCGATGAGCGAGGGCGGAGAGACGAACACGTCCGCCTGGAGTGAGGCCTCCAGCCAGGTCACCACGGTCCCTCGGAAGCTCGTCACCATGAGCCCCACGCCCACCGTGGTGGCCACCGCGACCATCAGCGCCGCGAGCGCCACGGCGGTGCGGCTGAGGCTCGCCCTCACCCCACGCGCGGCCATGCGCCCGAGCATTCCGAACATGGCGCCCAGGGGCCTCGCCGCCGCGAGCGCCAGCCGCTCCGTCGTCCACGGCACCAGCAGCGCCGTGCCGAGCAGGACGGCGAAGAGCCCCGCGTAGGCCGGCAGCAGCGCGTGCGTGGGCAGGGCCAGCAGTCCTCCCCCCAGGCCCAGGGTGAGCAGCCCCAGCAGCGCGAGCTTCGGCGCCCGGTTGCGCGTCACATCCTCCGCCGTGGAGCGGCGCATGGTGGTGACAGGCGCCGAGCGGGCCGCCTCCCACGCGGGCATGAGCGCGGCGACGAGGGTCGCTCCCAGGCCCAGCCCCAGGCCCTTGGCGAGCGTCCACGGCTCCAGCGACAGCCGCCGCACGCTCACGACGAAGTAGAGATCATTGAGCGTCTGGGTGACGAGCCCCACCAGCCCCCGCCCCATCATCACGCCGAGCAGCAGCCCCGCCACCGTGCCCACCACGCCGAGCAGCGCGGCCTCGCCCAGCACCAGCGCGAACAGCTCGCCTCGGGTGATGCCGAGCGCACGCAGCCGCCCCAGCAACCCGCGCCGCTGAACCACGGAGAAGGTCATCGTGTTGTAGATGAGGAACATCCCCACCACGAGCGCCAGGAAGGACAGCGCGGTGAGGTTGGTGCGGAAGGCCCGGGTCATCTGATCCACGGTCCCCCCCCGCGCCGAGGGACGCACCAGCTCCACGCCCGCGGGCAGCCACGCCCGAAGCCGAGCCACCTCCGCCTCGGTGTCGAGCTTCAGATCAATCCGCGACAGCCGCTCCGGCCGGCCGATCAGCTCCTGCGCCGTGGACACGTCCGTGAGCACCAGCCCCTCCATCGCCCGGGCGGTGCGCTCGTCCGGAGGCGTGAGGAGGGCCACCACCCGCAGCTTCCGCTTGAGCCCGCCCACTCCCACCTCGAACGAGTCTCCCGCTCCGACTCCCAGGAGGCGCGCCGTGCTCACCGGCAGCAGCACCGTCCCGGGCTCGGTGAGGAGCAGGTTTACCGCGCCGGACGCCTCGCCCGGCGCATAAGAGCGGAACGGCGCCTCCGCGAACGGATCCACCCCCAGCACGGTGAGCGGACGCCGGTCCCCTCGCAGGGCCCGTACGGACCCTTCCACCACCGGAGCCGCCAGCGGAGCTCCAGGCCGCAGCCGCAGCTCGCGGTACAGCGCGTCCGGAACGCCCGTGGGCCCACCCACGAGCTGATGCGTGGCGCGGCCTGTCACCGTCTCCGTGGATTGCTCGAAGGAGCGCAGTGCGCTGGTGCTCGCCAGATCGATGGACACCACCACCGACACCCCCAGCGCGATGCCCAGCAGCGACAGCGCGGTGAGCCACGGGTGCTTGCCCAGGTGACGCGCGCTCGCGCGAGCCAGCAGACGGCGGCTCATGGCCGCACCTGCCGCTCGCTCAGGCGGCCCGCCTCCATGACGAAGACGCGATCGGCCCGAGCGGCGAGAGCCGGATCGTGCGTCACCACCAGGCCACACGCATTGTCGCGGCGGATGAGGCCGATCAGCAGCTCCAGCACCTGCTGCCCGGTCTGCTCATCGAGGTTGCCGGTGGGCTCGTCCGCCAGCAGCAGGGGCGGGGCATGGGCCAGGGCGCGTGCCACCGCCACGCGCTGCTGCTCCCCTCCGGACAGCCGATCCGGGAAGCTGTGCTCCCGGCCTCCGAGCCCTACCTGATTCAGCAGCTCCCGCACCCGCCCATCCGCCTGAGCGCCGGTGCGCCCCGTCAGCTCCAGCGGCAGCCGGACGTTCTCCTCCACCGTCAGCGTGGGCAGCAGGTTGAAGGCCTGGAAGACGAAGCCGATTCGCTCGCGGCGCAGCAGGGTGCGCTCGCGCTCGCTCAGGCTGCTCAGGTCTCGTCCCTCCACGCGCACCGCGCCGCGCGTCGGCAGATCAATCCCGCTGATGAGGTTGAGCAGGGTGGATTTCCCCGAGCCACTGCGGCCCAGCAGCACCACGAACTCGCCCCGGTGCAGGGAGAGCCGCGCGCCGGTGAGCACCTCGCGGACGGCTTCGCCCTCGGCGTAGGCCTTGGAGACGTCATGCAGCTCGACGAGGGGAGCGGACGAGGAGGAGGTCATGGCGAGCCAGTCACAGGCTCATACACGGATGCCCGAGCAGGGGCCACGTTCCTCGAGCGTCTCAGAGCGCGGAGGGGCTCGCGCCGCCCGAGGCCAGCGCCTGCTCGTCCCCGCTCCATTCCTGGAGCCGCCCCAGGAAGGCTCTCACCTCCGAGGCCAGCCGAGGCCCACCCCTGTCTCGAGGGATGATGTGGTAGCCCTCCTGGAGGGACACCAGCCGCACCTCCGGAGCATGGACGAGCTGGCCAGCGAGCCACTTCCCTCCCTCCGGATCCACCACGTGGTCGTGCTGGGCCACCACCACCAGGGTGGGGCAGCGCACGAGCCGGGCCTCGGCGAGCGCCGCCTCCTGCACCGTCCACAAATCATTCAGCCGCGCGCTGGGGAACGCCGGGAGGATGGGCGCCTCGGCCAGCGCCACCGGATCGCTCAGGTCCGTGGCCGTCTTGCGCACCCACGGCTTCACCCGCTCCAGCAACCGCGTGCCGCGCAGGCTCTTGAGCAGCGCCATCGTGGGGCCCTTGAAGCGAGCGGCCGGAGCGATGAGCACCAGCCCCTTCACCCGCTCCGGCGCCCCGGCCGCCAGCCGCAGCCCGAGCAGCGCCCCCATGGACAGCCCCGCGACGAACACCCGCCGGAAGCCGCGCAGCGAGTGCAGCGCCTCCCACGCCGCCTCCTGCCACTGGCGATGGTCCGCCTCCAGCATGGCCTCCGGCGTGGTGCCGTGCCCGGGCAGCAGCGGCGCCTTCACGTACAGCCCGCGCGTGGCCAGCGCCTCTCCCAGCGGACGCACATCCCACGGGCTGCCGGTGAAACCGTGCAGAAGGAGACAGGCGTCATCGCCCTGTCCCAGCTCGAAGGAGGCTGTCTTCCAGGTGTCCATGCCGAGGGCCAGTGCGTTCACGTCGGGACGCTAGTCACGATAATGCCTGAGCGATATTCCCACTGCTGGATGTCAGACATTCTCCAGCCTCCCGCCACCTCGATTCAGATTCAACTCGACGTTCGAGAGGAGGTCCGTAGACATTGAGGCCCGCCATGAGCGCCACTTTGTCCGGCCGCGTCACGCAAGGCACGTTCTTCGAAGGGCTCTTCGTGCGCGCGCTGGGAGCGGAAGGCGCCCTCGCTGACGCACTGCGCACGGTGGGCGTGGACGTGAGGCGCCTGCAGTCCAGCTACCCCATCGAGGTCTGGAACGAGGCGCTCGAGGTGGCATGGAAGCAGGGTTTCCCCCACTTGGACCGGGAAGCGGCCTACCGCGAGCTGGGCCGGCAGCTGGCGTATGGGTTCATCCGGACGCTGGTGGGCAAGGTGGTGGACGTGAGCCTGCCGGTGCTGGGGCCGGAGCGCTTCATCCAGCGCCTCCCCAGCCTCAGCAAGCTGGACACCTTCGAGTATCAGGTGGAGGTGGTGCCGCTGGGCGAGCGGCGCTACCGCGTCTCCTACCGTGGGGATCCGGACGCCAAGCCGGACCTCATGGCCGGGCTGTTCGAGGTGGGCCTGCGCAGGACGGGCGTCGACCCCACCGTAGTGGTGACGGTGCGCGAGCCCATGGGGTTCGAGCTGGAGATGAGCTGGTGAGCGGGCTTCAGTGGTGGTTGCTGGCGAGGTAGATGTCTACCTGCTTCTCCACCTGGGCCGCGAAGCGGGGCTCGAGGTGCTGGAGGATGTCCCATTCGATATCGAAGGCGCGGCTGAACACGGGCTTGGCGGGAGAGATGGCCTCGCCGGCGACGTAGTTGGTGGTTCCGTCACTGCCGTGCTTGCCCGGGTTGCCGACGCTGCTGGCCATGCCGGGGTGTGAAGCCGCTCGGCCCGGGGTCACCCAGGTCACCTGTTGCGTGCGCACCACGAAGCGGCCGTCCGAGCGCTGCTGGCCGATGACGAGGACCTTGGACCAACGGGTGAGGGTGTCGTAGTCGCCGTCGACCTTCACCCGGGTGTTCACGGCGTTGGGGGAGCTTCCGGGGTCTGGCTCATAGCCGCGCTCATCCAGGACGGCCCGCGCCGCATCCATGACCTGCTGGGGAGGCAGGTTGTAGGCAACCTCGGAGCTCACGCGCGCCAGCAGTACGCGGCGCTCCGCGTTGGTGGTGGAGCATCCAGTACCCAGGACGAGGAGGGCACCCACTGCCAGCGCGAGCCTGCATCTCATGCTTCACCTCGGTGGCCTCCGGCACTTCGCAGGATGCGGGCAGGAGCCACCCTCCAGAACGAGAACGTTCGGGCGCTGGAGGCATATCGGCACCGCCGGGCCAGGCCCGGATCCGGGTGCCAGGCGTGCACTTCGCTCTGGGGATGTGTCGTCCGCCGGGCGTCCTGGCGGTCGTGCTCGGAAGGGAATGCTTCTAGTGCTGGCCTCGGAGCGCGGCCCGTCGCAGACTGCCGGCGCCGTGTACCGACTCGTGCTCCTCTTCATGCTGCTGCTGGCTCGGGCCGCCTCGGCCCGCTGCGTCGGGGACGGGGTGCAGGTCTTCCCGCGTCCGGGGGCCACCATCCCCACCAACACCCGGCTGCTGCTGGAAGGCATCGGCACCGCGCGCAGCCTGGTCGCGGACCTGCCCGGCAAGACGATGCGGCTGCAGACCAACGGCCACGAGGTCCGCGTGAGGGCGCAGCGCGGGTGGACCAGCGAGCTGGGCCGCGTCACCGTCGTCCTCAAGCTCGAGGGGACGCTGCTGCCGGACAAGCTCTACACGCTGCGCCTGGATGACGCGCTCCCCGGCTCGGTGGCGCTGCTCAACGGCGCCGGGACGCCCCTGCCCGAGTGGACCTCCGGCAAGGGCTCTGACACCACGCCTCCCAAGTGGATCAAGCGCCCCGCCGTCTCCGAGGGCATGGCCCGGCGCACCGAGGATGGCATCACTCGCTACGTGCGGATCACCATGTCCATGAGGGAGGAGAGCCCCGCCTATATGGTGGTGACGCTGACGCGCAAGCAGTCCGGCGCCGCCGCGCAGCACTATGTGCTTCCGGTGGTGAATGGCTCGGCCCTGCTGGGCCACGAGCCCTGCAGCGGGGCCTTCGGCTTCGAGGACGGCAAGAGCTATCGCGCGCGGGTGGAGGTGTTCGACTCGGCGGGCAACCTGGCGCCGGCCGTGCCCCCGCTGGATTTCGAGGCGCCCGCGGCGCCGGCTGGAGGCTGAGATGGCAGTGGTGGATGCGCAGAAGGTGGAGGGCCTGAAGCAGCGGATGGCGGAGTTCATCCATAAGCTCCAGGACGAGATCTGCGGTGCGCTGGAGCGGCTGGATGGAACGGGGCGCT
This sequence comes from Hyalangium sp., assembly GCF_045802625.1. NCBI lineage: Bacteria > Pseudomonadati > Myxococcota > Myxococcia > Myxococcales > Archangiaceae > Hyalangium > Hyalangium sp. The sequence continues at coordinate 36,539 of NZ_JBJMQP010000098.1, forward strand.
TCCACGAGGACAAGTGGGAGCGGCCGGGCGGTGGAGGCGGGCGCTCGCGGGTGCTGGAGGAGGGCGCCGTGCTGGAGAAGGCCGGCGTGAACACCTCCGTGGTGTACGGCGAGCTGGAGGAGGCCTTCGCCAAGCGGCTGCAGGGCGAGGGGCGCCAGTTCTGGGCCGGAGGCCTGTCGCTGGTGCTGCACCCGCGCAACCCGTTCGTGCCCACCGTGCACGCCAACTGGCGCTTCATCCACCAGGGCGGCAAGGCGTGGTTCGGCGGCGGCACGGACCTGACGCCGTACTACCTCTTCGAGGAGGACGCGGCGCACTTCCACCGCACGCAGAAGGCCGCGTGCGACAAGCATGATCCGGCCTACTACCCGCGCTTCAAGGCCGCCTGTGACAAGTACTTCCACCTGCGCCACCGCGACGAGGCCCGCGGCGTGGGCGGCATCTTCTTCGAGGACATCGGCGGAGACCTGGAGCGCGAGTTCGAGTTCGTGAAGGACGCGGGCCTGTCCTTCCTGCCCTCGTACCTGCCCATCGCCGAGCGCCGCAAGGACACGCCCTACACCGAGGCCCACCGCTTCTGGCAGGAGGTGCGCCGCGGGCGCTACGTGGAGTTCAACCTCGTGTACGACCGGGGCACCATCTTCGGGCTGGAGACGAAGGGGCGCACCGAGTCCATCCTCATGTCCCTGCCGCCCCAGGTGCGCTGGCGCTACGAGTACCACCCGGAGCCCGGCACCCCCGAGGCGAAGCTGGTGGAGGTGCTCCGCACCCCGCGCGACTGGGCCAGCGGAGGCTAGCGGCCCGTGTCGTCTCTCGTCTGCCCGCGCTGCGGTGCCACCCATGAGCTCTCCAGCCGCAAGCCCGGTGAGCGCTTCACCTGCTCGTGTGGCAACGAGCTGGTGACGCCCGAGCCGCCGCGCCGCGGGTGGGGCCGGCGGACCGCGTTGATCCTCACGGTGCTCGCGCTGCCGTGTGTCCTCGGCATCTGGGGCGTGGCCTTCTACCTGAAGCGGATGCAGGAGCTGGAGAAGAGCGCGGACACGGCCTTCCGCACCGAGGCGCGTCCGGGCAACTCGGCCTCGGATGAGGCGCGGATCAACGTGATTGCCCTGTGTGACGCTGTGCAGATGTACCGCAGCGAGAACGGCGAGTACCTGGCCGCCGGCCCCACCCCGCGCGAGGTCCCCAAGGGAGGCCAGCCCGTCCCCTTCCCGGAGGATGAGGCCTTCAAGAAGCTCGGCTTCGTGTCCGGCACCCCCGTCCGCTTCCAGTACCAGGTGGTGATCCAGGAGAACCCTGTCGGAGAGCCCGAGGTCACCTGCTACGCGCGAGGTGATCAGGACGGCGACGGCCAGAATTCCGTCTACAGCGTGACGTTGGACGCCAACGGCATGACGTCCCCCGTCAAAGTGAAGCGCGAGGGCGAATAGCAGACCCCCTCTCGCAACTTGCCCGCTCGGTGGGCGAGAATATGAGAGATGGGGCACGTGGGAGACATTGGCCGAGGAGGCGGCAGGCACGGGTTCGGTGAAGGGACCCGCGTCGGCCCGGCTCCGCGAGGCCGTGGTGAGGGCAACCAGGCTGGCCCCACGGGCGAAGGTGCTCCAGGCGCCGGCGAGGGAACGGGAACGGGAACGGCCGGGGAAGGCCCTGGCTCGGGTCCGCGCACCGGCGGCGGAGGCCCACGGATGGGAGGCGGGGGCCTGCGCACCGGCGACGGCTCCACGCCCCGCACCGGAGAGCGCCCGGCCATGCGCACCGGCGACGGCTCCACGCCCCGCACCGGAGAGCGCCCGGCCATGCGCACCGGCGACGGCTCCACCCCACGCACCGGAGAGCGCCCGGCCATGCCGGATCGCAGCAGCCAGTCGTCCCCGCGCACCGGAGAGCGCCCGGCCCTGCCGGATCGCGGCAGCCAGTCATCCCCGCGCACGAGCACCCGGCCCGCCGTTCCCGCCGCCACCTTCGCGGATGCCCTCGTTCAGACCAAGGACGGCAAGGTCTCCACCGCCGCCGAGACCCTGGTCATGCCCAAGGTGGAGACCCCTCCCGAGTCTCCCAATATGACGCGGGGCGGCAAGACCCGCGAGATGCCCGCCTTCAAGGACGGCACGAAGGACGGGAGGACGGCGACCCCGGACTCTTCCCCCGACACGCGCGACGGGCGTAGCGTCAACGATATGGACACTCCCATCGGCCGCGGCGGAGGCACGCGCATCGTCCGGATGCCCGAAGCGCTGAACGCGAAGAACCGCGCTGAGGCGGGAGAGGGCCCCACTGAGCCGCGTCAGGGCAAGAGCCCCGAGCCGGCCCCCAAGGCTCGGGATGGCTTTGGCACCGTGCCGTCGACGGGCAATCGGCCCGCGCTCGGCAACGCTCAGGTGAAGGGGCCGGTGCTCCCGGTGGAGGAGCTGATCCCGCCCACGCTCGACAAGCTGCCCGACCAGGAGGCCGTGGCCACGCGCTTCGCCTCGGATGGCGCCCTGCTGCACCAGCAGATCCGGCCGTCGGATCTGCCGTCCACGGATCGCGCCGTGCGCCTGTGGGCCTTCTTCACCGCCTACGCCGAGGCCGCCGCCGGCAAGGAGGGCACTCCCGAGGGGCAGGAGATCTTCGACAAGGCCCTCAAGGAGCAGGGGTTCGGCGAGTACCGCGACGCGGCCACCGGCAAGGATGGGCTCAAGGCGGCCCAGTGGGTGCTCGCGTCCGCCTCCCCCGAGGAGGTCCTGGACCGGGCGGAGCAGGTCGAGTTCGAGCCCCCGCCCGAGGTGCTCCTCTCCGAGTCCGCCCGGCACCACGAAGGGGCGCGCAAGGCCGAGTCCGCGCATCCCCAGGAGGCCGCTCGCAACGGCGAGCCCGCGCAGCTCCAGGACAGCGCTCGCCCTGCCGAGTCCACGCATCCCCCGGAGATGGCGCACAAGCCCGGCGAGGCTCCCAAGCTGGGCGAGGCCCGCAAGGCCGAGGGCCACGCGCACGCCGTGTCCGCGGACAAGGACAGCGCCTTCACCGTGGGCATCGAGCGGGCCCCCCTGGAGCGGGTGCCGGGCCAGTCCGAGTTCGTCCGCGTCAACCCTCAGCAGGCGGACCTCCAGCGCTCCCTCCTCCTCCAGCCTCAGAACCCTCAGCTGCGGCGCGAGGACGAGGAGGATGCCTCCCGCAACAGCTTCGACGAGGTGATGAAGAAGCTCAGCTTCCGCATGAAGCTGGGCGACAACATGCTCTGGAACTGGCTCCACCGCTCCCGCAATGGCCCGGAGGACAGCGCCATTGAAAAGGAGAAGTGGAACCAGCTCGTCTTCGCGGCCATCCTCGGCTTCGTGGGCTTGATGCTGTTGATCATCCTGGTGGTTGCCCTCTAGTCCGCCATGCAGTGAACCGTCCCTGCTCGGACTTCTTGGGAATTCGGGGGCTTGTGTTAGGGTGGCGCCCTCCTTGGCCACCGACGATCTCACCCTCGTCAAGCGCGTCCGCAACGGCGACCAGCGCGCTTTCAAGCTCCTCGTCGAGCGCTACCAGCGCAAGGTGTATGCCGTCGCGCTCGGAATGCTCAAGGACAAGGAGGAGGCGATGGACGTCTCCCAGGAGGCGTTCGTCAAGGTCTACAAGTACCTGGACCACTTCAAGGGTGACGCCTCGTTCTACACCTGGCTCTACCGCATCACCGTCAACATCTGCATCGACGTCATCCGCAAGCGCGCGGGCGCCGGTGGCGAGGCGGTGGAGTTCGACGAGACGATGCCCATGGATGTGTCCGAGGCCAACATCGGCGCGCTCGGCAGCCGGCTGGGCACCAACCCCCAGAAGAGCGCGCTGCGGCGCGAGCTGGCCGAGAAGATTCAGGAGGCCCTGGCCGCCTTGCCCGAGAAGCACCGGGCCATCCTCCTGCTCCGGGAGATGGAGGGTATGTCCTACGAGGACCTGTCTCGCACGCTGGACATTCCCAAGGGCACGGTGATGAGCCGGCTGTTCCACGCCCGCGCCAAGGTCCAGAAAATCCTCAGTCAATACCTGGAGTTGGACGAGGCCAAGAGCGGCGTGGGCAGTGAGTAGGCAGGCTTGGAATATCGGAGGGAGCGTCCCGTCTCACAGAGGCAGTCGCCAACTACCAGGGTGAAGCCATGGCCGGAAATCCTGCGTGCGAGCGGTTCATCCCGCTCCTGTCTCCCTACATTGATGGGGAGCTGTCTCCTACCGAGCGCGTGAATGTCGAGCGTCATCTCTCCGCGTGCAAGGAGTGCACGGGCCGCACCGCGGACCTGCGGGCCGAGTCCGGGCTGTTGCGCGTGGGCCTGGAGATGGCGGTGGACGAGGTGGACTTCAAGGACTTCGCCCAGAAGGTGATGGCGCGGGTGACGCCCGAGAAGCCGCCGCTGCTGGAGCGGCTCAAGCTGTCGCTCTCGGAGATGTTCCTCTATCAGCGCACGGCGATGTTCTCCTCGCTGGCCACGGCGGCGGTGCTGATGCTGGTGGCCGTGCCGCTGCTGATGCGCAACAAGGCGCCGGTGGGCTACGCCGCCGAGCACATGACGGTGCAGGCGGTGCGCACCTACGAGCCCGCGAAGGTCGCCCCGGTGGTGATGGAGACGGACAACGGCAGCTCCATCATCTGGCTGGTGGACCAGGACACGCACATGCACAAGGCCACGCCGGTCCACAACGGGGACGAGTCCCACAGCGACGAGCTGGAGATGGACGAGCACCCCCTGGGCAACCCGGCGCCCCAGAAGCAGCTTCCGGACGCGAAGGACTCGAAGGCTCCGAACGGAGGCTCGCTGTGAGGATGCAGACGCAGACGCACAAGGCGGCGGTGCTGGCGCTGCTCTCGGTGGGGGTGGTGCTCTCGCCCCTGGCGGCCCAGGCGCAGGAGCAGACGGTGAAGATCCAGGTGGAGGTGGTGCTGGCCTCCAACAAGGGTGACACCGTGGATCCGCCCGAGCTGGCGCAGATGAAGGAGACGTTCCGCAAGCAGAACTTCAGCTTCACCTCCTTCAAGCGGCTGCAGCTGGAGACGCTCGAGGTGAGCGCGGCCAAGCCCACCGAGGTGCGGCTGCCCAACGGCGTGAACGCCTCGCTGAAGCTGCTGGGCCTCAAGGAGGGCATCGCCACGGTGCGCGTGGACATCCCCCAGCAGTCCGGCGTGGACGTGGAGCTGGGCCGCCAGGGCTCCGTCTACCAGAAGGCCGGCAAGCACGTGGGCGGGGAGCTGATCCTCGTGCTCTCCCCGCCTCCGAAGTGAGCCCGGCCGCGCGCCTCAGAAGCCGCCGATGAAGGCGTAGGGCCGCACCGCCAGGTAGCGCCAACCCTCGGGGCGCCGCACCGCGACGAAGGCCACCTGCATGGGCACCGGCTGCGTCTGGCCATCCGCCAGGCGCACGCTCTCCACGGTCATCCGCGCGTCCGCGAACACCATTCCGGGCGTCAGCGCGCGCAGGCTCATCAGCACCATCTTCGTGTGGGTGTCTCGCAGCGGTCCCGAGTGCTCGCTGGCCAGCAGGTGCTCCACCTCGGTCCGGCCCCGCGCATGGTGCCCCCGGGTGTTGAGCAGGTCCCCTTCCGGCACCCAGTGTGCCGCCATGGCCGCCGCGTCATGGCGGTTCCACGCGGCGATGAAGCTGTCCAGGAAGGCCTCGAGCTCGCGGCGCTCGCCGGTTTCCTCCGCCGGGCTCGGCGTCACAGGGGGGCGGCCTCGCCCCAGGGATTCTCCGTCTTGTCCGGCGGGCTCTCATGCCGCGGCTCCTGCGCGCTCGCGGGAGAAGACGCGGCCAGCACCGCGGCGGGCGGCTCCGTGCGCTTGGGCCCCTCCGTCTTCTCGCGGCGCAGCGCCAGCTCGTCTCGCAGGCCTTGGAACATCGAGTCGAAGGCGGCGTACGCCCGATCCACCAGCGCGATGGCCTCGTCCACGAGCCGCGGCGGCATGGGGATGGTGAGG